>JAPDPT010000010.1 GCA_034506315.1 candidate division KSB1 bacterium
CGCTACCGGGAGATCGAGGCGAAGTTTGAAGGGTGATCGAGCGGAAACAGACGCCCCCTCCTATGGATCGCAACGCTAAGCGTTCCCCCTCCGAGGGGAACCGGAGCACAGCTGCCGGAGCGGAGGAGGAACGGAGCGGGGGACACGCCAAGGAGGCCGGCGGTGCGAGAAGCTGGAATCTCCGGAGAGACAGCACGGGCGCTTGAGGGACCAGGAAAAAGGCCGCACGCCGGAAGCACGCGGACCTCTTTGGCTAACGGGTACCGATGGCAGGCTACGCGGAGAACGGAATGAGCGGATGGAAGGAAGGGCTGGCTGCGCTGATCGGCGACAACCCTCTGGTCCAAGGGCTGGCGGGGGGCCTGATGATCACTTTCTTGAACACTCTCGGCGCGCTGCTTGTGCTGGTGGTCCCGCGCGTCACCCAGCGCTTCCTGGACGCAGCCCTTGGCTTTGCGGCGGGGGTCATGCTGACGGCCAGCTTCACCAGCTTGATCCTGCCAGGAATCGACCGTGCCGGCATCTTCCCCGTGGCGGCGGGGATCATCCTCGGGGCGCTGTTCCTCGATCTGGCGGACCATCTGATCCCGCATTTGCACGCGCTGTCCCGGGAGGAAGGCCCGCACACGGAGAGGATCCGAGCGGTGTGGCTGTTCATCATCGCCATCACCCTCCACAATATGCCGGAGGGTCTGGCGGTAGGTGTAGGCTACGGATCGGGCAATATCGGCGATGCCTTCGCCCTCACCATGGCCATCGGCTTTCAGAACATACCGGAAGGGATGGCCGTCTCGTTCTCAGCCCTGAGCGCCGGTATGGGCAAGAGGTTTTACGCCAGCCTGGTAGGGGTGCGCGCTGGCCTTGTGGAAATTCCCCTCGCCGTGCTCGGGGCCTGGGCGGTGAGCGCGATGACCGCCATTCTGCCCTATGCAATGGGCTTTGCGGCCGGGGCCATGCTCTACGTGATCAGCGACGAAATCATCCCCGATACCCACGGGCGCGGGCACGAACGCATCGCCACGCTGGGCACCATGTCCGGGGTTCTCGTGATGCTCTACCTGGACATCGTACTCGGTTGAAATCCCCCGAGAAAAGGGGGCGCCCCCATCTGTCCTGGGGACGCCGCCCGAGATCACGCCTTCTTTACCGTCTCGCGATCGAAATCCCAGTACACGATCTTGCCGCTGCGAATCGAGAGATTGACCATGTGCGCGCAGGCAGCGGCTCTGTGCCCCATTAAGGCATCCTGGACCGGCGGTTTGCGGGTCCTCACGGATTCGAAGAACCTCTGCATGTGGACGAGGGTGGCGTCCAGTCCTTCTTCCCGGTAGATCTCGGCAGCCTCCAGTACCCTTGGCGGCTGCGTGTCAGGTCTTTCCGCTGCCAGGACCTTGGGGTCCCGGTAGTAGGCTTCTTCCAGCTCCTTGGGCCAGCTCCGCACGATCCAGCCGTTGTCTTCGTGGACAATTTCGGGGTAGAAGCGGAGTTCGCCGCCTCCCACCTCGAGGCTCCCCTCGGTCCCCAGGATCTGAAAACCGCTCCCGCCCAGCCTCTGGTTGTTGAACGTCGTGCTCATATTAACCATGAAACCCTCAGGGTATTCCAGCACGGCGTTCACCGTGTCGGGAACCTCGCGGCTCTCCCGCCAGCGGTAGAGGGCGCCCATAGCCATGGCGCTGCGGGCCATCTTCGCCCCCATCACGAAGTGGATCGAGGTGCAAAGGTGGACGAACAGATCTGTGGGAATACCTCCGGAGTAGTCCCAGTAGCAACGCCACCGGAAGAAGCGTTCGAGGCTGAACGGCCTCTTCGGTGCGGGCCCGAGGAACATCTCCCAGTCGACCGTCTCCGGCGAAGCGTCGGGCGGGATGGGGTAGATCCAGGCCCCGCTTGCGGTGTTCCGGTTGTAGTAGGCCCGGATCATCGTGATCTGGCCCAGTTTGCCCGAGGCCACGATCTCGCGGGCCTTCTCCTGAATCGCCGAGCTCATTCCCTGGCTTCCCACTTGCAGGATACGGCCGGTCCGCCTGACCGCATGGACGATCTCCACACCCTCGTCCACGGTGTAGGTGAGCGGCTTTTCGATGTACACGTCCTTCCCTGCCTCCAGGGCCTCGATCGCCTGACGCGCGTGCCAATGGTCCGGGGTTGCGATCACTACGACGTCGATCCCCTTGTCTGCGAGGATGTTGCGGTAGTCACCGTAGTCCTTGGCGCGGCCCTGCGTTCGATCGATGGCTCTACGCACCCTTCCCTTGTAGGCATCGCAGACGGCCACAATCTCCGTCCCGGGGACCTTCATTACAGCTTCCATGAGCTCCTGCCCGCGCGCGCCTACGCCGATCATCCCCACGGTGATGGCGTCGTTGGGCCCCGTTTTCTTCGTCCCTTGGGGCTGAACAAGGCGGGGCCCGAGGCTAACGAACATGCCGGTCGCGGCGCTGTGCCGCAGAAATTCCCTGCGCGTCATTCCTCTGCGCATTGCTCCTACCTCCCTCTTCACGTTCGCCTGCTCGGATCCCGTGGCGACCTAATCGCCTTCGGCCCAGATGTTGGCCAGAAGACCTTTGAGATACGCGATAGCCGCCACGATGTCTCGCCGCTGCTCTTCTCCCTCAATCTCACGCTCCACCGTAAGGGGCTCCCGATAGCCAGCTCGTCGGAGGACGCGCAAGATTCCGGCAAAGTCCACGTGACCGAGGCCGACGGGGACCTCCAGCCCCCAGGTCAGCCCGGGTCGGTCCGACCAGCGCGCGTCCTTGCAGTGCACGCTTCTAATGTGGGGAGCCAGCTTCTCCGCAGCCTCCACAGGATCCCCTGTGCCGTAGAGGATCATATTGGCCGGGTCAAAATTGACGGCCACGTTCGGCTCGCCCAGATCCATCAGAAAGTCGCGGAGGAGTTCGGCGCTTTCCTGGCCCGTTTCCAGGTGGAGCCACAGCCCGAGCTCGGCGCACCACCTGGAAAGGGACCTCGTCACCTCCACAATCTCCCGGTAAGAGGCGCCTGCGCGATCGGGCGGGAGGAAACCGAGGTGAAGCCCGATGGCTGGGGCACGTAGGTGCGCGGCCACCTCGGCCATGGCCTTGGCTGCTCGCAGACGTTCCGCCCGGTGTTCCTCCGGCACAAGGCCCACGGTGCGACGAACGGTTGGGATGTCCCGGTAGTCCTCTCCCTCGAAAAGGCAGAACACCACAGTGGGCCGGATCTCGCACTGGCTAAGAAGCTCCAGGAGACGATCGCGCTGCCCGCCGTCCGGTACAGAGCTGGAGTGAATGGCAAGATGGCAGGTGCTGACGCCAGCGACGGTCAGGAAATCCAGGAACTCCGGCAGCCGCTTGTCCGCGTGAACAAAGACGCCGAATGGCAGCCCGCTTCCCTCGCCCACACCAGGCCTCCTCCCTTGTCCGGGGTTTGATCCGCTCTGGGGACGGTTTCGAGCTACGCCGCCAAGTTACGAATCCGGGAGTGCCCCCGCAAGCGGCCGCGAAAATTCTGTTGCATTTCCGGGTCGATTTGGCTAAACTTCGCGCGTGCCAGGAGACACAAGCTGGAGAAGACGATGCAGGTCCTTCACCAACATCCCTTTCACCATCCCTTTCACGTAGACCACAGTACCGGTGGGTGATCTGCACTGTCGCTGATGTCCAAGTTCCTGAGAGCCCACCGGTCGGTGGGCTTTTTCGTTAGAGCTGACAGCGGCACGAGGCCATCTTCGAGGCACACCCATGGTTCTGAAACTTGGTTTGCCCAAGGGGAGCTTGCAGGAGGCCACCTTTCGCCTGTTCAATCGGGCTGGCTTTTTCCTGTCGGTTGGCCCTCGCAGCTATTTCCCCGTCATCGACGACGAGGAGATCGAGCCTGTACTGATCCGCGCGCAGGAGATTGCGAAGTACGTCGAGCGCGGCGTTTTCGACGCCGGGCTGACGGGCCTGGACTGGATCCTCGAGACCGAGGCGGACGTCCACGAGGTGTGTGAGCTTGCTTACTCCAAGCAGACCCTGCGGCCTGTGCGCTGGGTCGTGGCAGTTCCCAAGGACTCGGAGATCCAGAGCGTGAAGGATCTTCAGGGGAGACGGATCGCCACCGAAATCGTCCATCTGACGCGCAAGTACCTCGCCGCTCACGGCGTGGAGGCGGACGTCGAGTTTTCTTGGGGCGCCACGGAAGTGAAAGCGCCCATTCTGGCGGACGCCATTGTCGAGGCGACGGAAACCGGCGCCTCCCTGCGCGCCAACGGTCTGCGCATCGTGGACACGGTCCTGGAATCCACGACGCGGCTCATCGCCAACCGCGAGAGCTGGCAGGATCCCTGGAAACGGCAGAAGATCGAGAACCTGGCGCTCCTCCTTCAGGGCGCCATGGCTGCGGAAGGCCGCGTCGGCCTCAAGATGAACGTCCCGCGCGCCCGCCTGCAGGAAGTAGCCGGGGTCGTCCCATCGATGAAAAACCCGACGATTTCGCCCCTCACCGACCCAGACTGGGTAGCCATGGAGGTGGTCGTACCCGAAGCCGAAGTGCGCCGACTGATCCCCGTCCTCAAACAGATGGGAGCCCAGGACATCATCGAGTATCCATTGAACAAGGTCATCCCCTAAGCAAACTCTGGATGGTCGAGGCCATGCCCATTCCCATTTACCGCGACGAAGAAGCAACTCAGTTCTTGGAGCGCTTGGAGGCCCTCCGACAGGAGGAGGATCGGCAGGTCGAGGCAGTGGCCCGGTCCATCCTCGAAGAGGTTCGTAGCCGAGGCGACGATGCCCTGCGGGAGCTAACGCGGCGACACGATGGCGTCGATCTGCCCCCGGAAAGCTTTCGGGTGACCGATGCCGAATTCCAGGAGGCCTGGGAAGAGGTCCCAGGCGAAGTGCGTTCCGCCCTCGCCTCGGCGGCTGAGAACATTCGCCGCTTCCACCAGCGGCCGCTCCCCGAGTCCTGGCTCATCTGGGAAGAAGGCGGGGTGATCCTGGGCGAGAGGTTTTCCCCCCTGGACCGAGTGGGAATCTACGTACCCGGCGGACGAGCTGCCTACCCTTCCACCCTGTTGATGTGCGCCCTTCCGGCCCAGATCGCTGGGGTACAGGAGATCGCCGTCTGTTCCGCGCCCGGCCCCCAGGGCAAAGCCCATCCCCTTGTCCTGGTGGCGGCGCGGATCGCCGGGATACACGAGGTCTACAAGATAGGCGGCGCGCAGGCTGTAGCGGCCCTCGCATTTGGAACCCAGACGATTCGCCCGGTCGACAAGATCGTGGGCCCGGGGAACGCCTACGTGACGGCCGCCAAGCGCCTCGTGTTCGGACGGGTGGGAATTGATATGCTCGCCGGCCCAAGCGAGGTGGTCATCCTGGCGGATGACTCGGCAGAACCGGCCTACATCGCTGCTGATCTGTTGGCGCAGGCAGAACACGACCCGATGTCTGTAGCCCTCCTGATCACCCCCTGCGGATGGCTGGGGCAGGCGGTGGCCAACGAACTGGAGGAGCAGTTGACCGATCTTCCCAGGCGAGAGGTGGCCGCCGAAAGCCTTCGCACCCGCGGTGGCATTCTCCTGGGCCGGGACCTTAAGGAGTGCCTCCAGTGGATCAACCGTCTTGCCCCCGAGCACCTCGGGATTCACCTGCCCGATCCCTGGCCCCTGCTCAAGGAGATTCGGCACGCGGGATCCATCTTCCTCGGAAGCTACTCGCCAGAAGCGATCGGCGACTACTGGGCCGGGCCGAATCACGTGCTGCCCACAGGAGGAAGCGCGCGTTTCAGCTCGGCCCTGTCGGTGCGGGACTTCCTGAAAGCGAGCAATGTGATCAGCTACACGCGAATCTCCCTATCGGCCTACGCCTCCGCGGTGGCTGGACTTGCGCGAGCGGAGGGCCTGGAGGGACACGCAAGGGCGATCGAGCGGAGGTTGGTGGCCAATGCTTCTCGATAACATCCGAGCCGAAGTACGTTCCCTGCCGGGCTACAGCGCACCGGAAAGAGGCAGGCCCGTCGTCAAACTGGATCAGAACGAGTGCCCCTTTGACTTGCCGGAGGAAATAAAGCGCAGAGCCCTGGAACGGCTGCGGACCACGCCCTGGAACCGCTATCCGGGATTTGAGAACCCAGAGCTCCGGGAAAAGCTCGCCGCCCGGTTGGGCGTGAGCCCCAATCAAGTCCTCCTCGGCCACGGCTCGAATCAGATCATCTACAGCCTGGCGATGGCGGTCCTGGAACGAGGAACGCGCCTGGTCTACTCTCCGCCGACGTTCTCCCTTTTCGAGCTGGTGGGCCGGATCTTTGGGGCCGAACTGCACCCGGTGCCTCAGCTGCCGGGATTTGTCCTCGACGGCGAGGCCATCGCCCAGGCGGCCGAAGGAGCCCGGATCACGATGATCGCTTCGCCTAACAACCCCACGGGGGCAGCCCTTGACCCGGCCTACCTCGACCGCATCGCCGGCAATACCTCTGGGCTGGTGCTCTGGGACGAAGCGTACCACGAGTTTTACGGCCGCACGGGGCTTCCCGCCGTCCAGCGGCACCGGAACGTGCTTGTCCTGCGCACCTTCTCTAAAGCCTTTGGTCTGGCTGGCGTGCGCTTCGGGTTTCTTGTGGGTGATCCGGAAGTAATCGCCGAGCTGCGGAAGGTCAACCTTCCATTCAATGTCGATCGCCTCTCGGAGGCCGTGGTGGATGTGGCGCTGGACAACGACGGATTCGTCCGCGAGCGGGTGGAACGGATCGTCCGCGAGCGACAGCGCCTCTACACCGAGCTTGCGGCTACACCCGGAGTTGTCGTCTTTCCGTCGGAGACGAATTTCCTCCTCATCCGCGTGCCGAAGGCTGAAATTGTCTTCCGCTCCCTCCTTTCCCAGGGAGTGTTTGTGCGTTCCTTCGTCTCGGTGCCCGGATTGGAGGGCTGTCTCCGCGTCACGGTGGGGGCCCCGGAGGAAAACGATCTTCTCCTGGCAGCGCTCCAAAAGGCTCTGGCTGAGGCCGGGGTATCGGTGGAACAGGTGCCAGCAGAAGGGTAGACGCGATGAACCGGAACGCTGAATTTCACTGGAAGACGCGGGAGGTGGAAGCCACCGTACAGGTCGCTATCGATGGGAGCGGAAGCGCCGCCATCGACACGGGCATCGGGTTCCTTGACCACCTTCTGGAGACCTTTGCCCGCAATGCGCTGGTGGATCTGGAGCTCAAAGCGCGGGGCGACCTGGAGGTGGACGCGCACCACACCGTCGAAGACGTCGGGATTGCCCTGGGCATCGCCTTGCGACAGGCCCTCGGCGACAAGGACGGCATCTACCGCTACGGCTGGGTGATCTTGCCCATGGACGATGCCCTTGTACAGCTGGCCCTGGACCTCGGAGGTCGGCCCTACTTTTCTCTGGTCCGGGAGCGCCGGTTGGAGAAGGTTGGCCAGTTCGACGGCGAGCTGGCGGAAGAATTCCTGCGTGCCCTGGTCAACAATCTGGGAATGAACCTGCACATCGAAGTCCTTGCCGGGTGGAACACCCACCACATCCTCGAGGCGATGTTCAAGGCCCTCGGACGAGCCTTCCGGATGGCCGCGGAACGGGATCCACGGACTCAGGGCGTGCCTTCCACCAAGGGGAGCCTGCAGTGATCGCGGTGGTGGATTACGGCGCGGGAAACCTGCGGAGCGTCGAGAAAGCCCTTCAGGCCGTGGGTGGCGACGCCCGTCTCACCGATCGCCCGGAGGAAATCCGCAAGGCGGATCGCGTTGTGCTTCCGGGCGTCGGCGCCTTTGGAGACGCCGCCCAGCGCTTGCGCCGCCTGGGTCTGGCGGATGCCGTGCTCGACGTAATTCGCGCAGGCAGACCGTTCCTCGGCATTTGCCTTGGACTGCAGCTCCTGTTCGAGCGAAGTGAAGAGTCGTCGGAGACCCCCGGCCTCGCGCTCCTGGCTGGAGTCGTCAGGCGATTCCCTCCGCAACTCAAAGTCCCTCACCTGGGCTGGAACGCGGTGCGTTTCCTCCCCTCCGAGCCAATGTTCGCGTCGATACCGCAGGGAAGTTACTTCTACTTCGCCCACTCGTTCTACGCAGACACGCCCCGGTCAGAACTGGTCGCGGGCATCACGGAATACGGGGTAGATTTCCCCTCCGCCCTGTGCTGGGAGAACGTCTGGGCCGTCCAGTTTCACCCCGAGAAATCCCAGAGGTGGGGGCTCCAGCTCCTCCGAAACTTCTTGGCCATGTGAAGGAGCCGACGGGGAAGAATCGGAGCGGGGAAAGCCATGATCGTATTCCCTGCCATTGATCTCCTGGACGGAAACTGCGTCCGCCTTGTGGAAGGAAAGCGGGAGGCGATGACCGTCTATTCGGACTCGCCGATCGCCGTGGCGCGACGCTGGGAGTCGGCGGGCGCCAGCTGGGTGCACGTGGTGGACTTGAACGCCGCCTTCGGATTCGGGGACAATCGCGACATCGTGCGCGAAATCTGCGCGGAGACCAGCCTCAAGGTGCAGCTCGGAGGCGGCCTCCGCACGACCGATGCCGTGCAGAAAGTACGGGAGCTGGGGGTGCGCCGCGTGGTCGTGGGGACCGCAGCGGTACGACGGCCAGATTGGATCGCCGAGCTCGTGGCGGAATTCGGTGCAGATACGGTAGCGGCAGCCCTTGACCTCCGCGATGGCCTGGTAGCTATCCGGGGCTGGGAAGAGCAGCAGAAGATTCCCCCGCTGGACCTGGCGCAAAAGTGGGCCCAGAATGGCCTGCGTCACCTCGTCTATACGGACATCCGGCGCGACGGCAAGCTCATCGGGCCGGACGTAGAAGGTGCGGTGCGCCTGGCCCAGCTCACGGGACTGGGCATCACCGTCTCCGGAGGCATCGGCACAATGGACGACCTACGCGCCGTGCTCCGGGCCGCAGACGTCCTCGAAGGAGTGATCATAGGAAAAGCCATTTACGAAGGGGCGATCGATCTGGCTCAGGCCCTTCAGCTCGTGCGCACGGGTAGCCAGATCTCAGAATAACCGAACCTCCGCCCGGCAGTGAAACGGCGGGGGAATTTCTGGAGAACGAGAGACCGAAGGCGACCGATGCTTGCCAAACGCATCATCCCTTGTCTGGACGTCAACCACGGCCGCGTGGTGAAAGGCGTGCAGTTCCTAGACCTGCGCGACGCAGGGGATCCAGTGGAGCAGGCCCGCTTCTACGACGCTGAAGGGGCAGACGAGCTCGTCTTCCTGGACATTACGGCCTCGGCCGAAAAGCGCCCCACCCTGCTGGAAGTGGTGCGCCGAACCGCCGAGCAGGTCTTCATTCCGCTGACCGTGGGAGGAGGGGTTCGGGACGTCGAGGACGCGCGTCTCCTGCTGGAGAGCGGTGCGGACAAAGTGACCGTCAACACCGCGGCCGTCAAGCAGCCGCGTCTGATCACCGAGATAGCCTCGCGTTTCGGCAGCCAGGCCGTGGTGGTCGCCATCGACGCCAGGCGCTCCGGCGGCCACTGGGAGGTGTACACTTACGGCGGTCGACAGGCGACCGGCCTAGACGCTGTCCAGTGGGCCCAGCACGTGGTGTCCCTGGGAGCGGGTGAAATCCTGCTGACCTCCATGGACCGCGACGGCACGAAGGACGGCTACGATCTGGAGCTTACGCGCGCGGTGGCCGAAGCTGTGTCCGTCCCCGTGATTGCTTCGGGCGGGTGCGGACGTCTCGAGCATTTCTACGAGGCCTTCGCGATGGGCCACGCCGATGCGGCCCTCGCAGCCTCCGTCTTCCATTACCGCGAGCTCGCCATCGCTGAGGTCAAACGCTTCCTAAAGGAGCGCGGAATCCATGTTCGTGAATGAGCCACACGAGCTACTGGAAGTGGACCGTAGCGTACTGGATCAGCTGAAATATGACGACCGGGGCCTCCTTCCGGCCATCGCCCAGGATTCCCGTACGGGCCAGGTCCTGATGCTTGCTTACGTGAACCGCCAGAGCCTGGAGCACACGCTTGCCACCGGCCTCGCCACCTACTGGAGCCGTTCCCGCAGAGAGCTGTGGACCAAAGGCCTGACCAGCGGCCACGTGCAACGCGTGCGGCGCATCCTGTTCGACTGCGACCTGGACGCTGTGCTCTACCTGGTGGAGCAGGTTGGCCCTGCCTGCCACACCGGCAGGCAGAGCTGTTTCTTCCACGTGCTCAAGCCCACAGAGTAGCCCCCGTGGAGCCCGACCCCGGCGCCGTCCGTGGGGGCTCCCGTGCCCCCGTAGCCTCAAGGGCCCGCGGGACTACGAGTCCCACCTTCGGTTCGCGCTCCCTTGTTGCTTCTCCCCTCGCTGGGTGTTAACTTTGGCCGTAATCCGCCGAACAGCAGGAGGGATCCTTGCGCCGTGGAGCCCGCACCGCGGCGCTTGGGTATGGTAACAGAGGCAGAATTGCCGATCAGTGATGGAGGAGTTCATCGGCGGGTCAGAACTGTAGGACATCTTCGATCCGACAAGAGGAAAAGCTTTGTCCGCCCTGCTTAATTCCCCCTGGTTCACGTGGGTCATTCTCCCGATCCTTATCTTCTGTGCCCGCATTGTGGACGTATCCATCGGGACGATGCGCATCATCTTCATCGCCAAGGAGAAGCGGTTTCTGGCGCCCCTGCTCGGCTTCTTCGAGGTTCTGATCTGGCTCCTGGCCATCGGCCAGATCTTCAAGCATCTCGACAACGCCTTGTGTTACGTGGCTTATGCCGGCGGATTTGCGACAGGGAACTACGTCGGGATGCTCCTTGAACGACGACTGGCCCTGGGAACGGAGGTGGTGCGCCTGATCACCCGGCAGGATCCGTCCGAACTTCTTCGGGCCCTCCAGGCTGAGGGATTTGGCACCACGGTCATCGACGGCTACGGCTCCACGGGACCCGTGAAGATCATCTTCACGCTGATCCGCAGGAAGGATCGCCCCCACCTCCTGGAGCTGATCCAGGAGTACACGCCAGGCACCTTTTTCTCGATCGAGGACGTACGCGAGGCCCAGGCCGGGGTCTTTCCCCAGACCAGCCGGGAAAGGAAGCTCATCCTGAACCTTCGCCGCTGGAACCGGAAGAGAAAGTGAGCCAGGACAGGGCTGGGTATCCTTTGTCCGATACCCTTGCAAAGGGCGGAATCGGGACGCCGGACTGTACCCAGAAGCCCAACGGTACGGGCAGGGATGGGCTCCCAGACCAGTTCGGAGAGGGCCGGAGTCCAGCTCTCGCCGGGGTGAATCCCGTCGGGACAAGAGGGTGCTGGGGGGCGTATTCTCCGGAGGTAGGGGGCAGGCGCCGCTCCCTAACGTCGACGGTCTACTGGAGAGGAAGAAGCCTGGCGCACGGGAACGGCGGGCTGAGGACTGGCGCCTGAGCAGCGAATTGAACCAGCCACCGCGAGTGAACGGAGATGATCGAGGCTGAATATTCAGGGCGCCGGATCGGTGTAATCGTCCAGCGGTACGGGATCTACCTCGCCTTTGCCTTGGAGATCGTCGCCTTTACGGTTCTGTCGGATCGATTCCTCACGTACGAGAACCAGATCAACGTCTTCAGGCAGATCTCCATCAACGCCATTATCGCCGCCGGCATGACGTACGTGATCCTCACCGGGGGCATCGACCTCTCGGTTGGCTCCATTGTGGCTCTGAGTGGGGTCGCGGTCGCCAGCGTGCTGAAGTGGGAGGGTACCTCCGTTGCACCGCGGATCGTTCTGGCCATCCTGTGCGGGCTTGCCGTCGGTGGGCTCAGCGGGCTCCTGGCGGGCACGGTGATCGTACGCTTTCGCGTGCCCCCGTTCATCGCCACCTTGGCCATGATGACGATCGCGCGCGGCCTCGCCTTCCTCTACACAGGGGGCCGACCGATCTGGGGGCTCCCGCGCGAGTTCGATTTCATCGGCAGGGGCCATTTTCTGGGCGGCCTCCTGTCCCGAATCCATCCGGGCCTCGCCAGTATCATCCCCTTTCCCGTAGTTATCATGCTTGCCGTCTACGCTGTGGCGCACCTGGTCCTGACGCAGAGCCCTTTTGGCCGCTACGTGTACGCGATCGGGGGAAACGAGGAAGCCGCCAGGCTCTCCGGGATCAAGACCCAGCGGGTCAAGCTTACGGTCTACGTACTGAGCGGGCTGGCGGCTGCCCTGAGCGGCGTCATCCTCGCCAGTCGACTGGGCTCCGGCCAGCCCAACAGCGGGATGATGTTCGAACTCGACGCCATCGCCGCTGTGGTCGTCGGCGGCACAAGCCTGATGGGAGGGAGGGGCTCGGTGGCCGGCACCTTCGTGGGAGCACTCATCATCGGGGAGCTGAACAACGGACTGAACTTGGTGGGCGTGGATCCCTACTTGCAGAAGGTGATCCTGGGAATCGTGATTCTTTTTGCAGTGCTCCTGGACCACCTCAAGAAAGAAGAGTAGGGCCCCCCGAGATCCCGGATTCACGAAGTCCCTTCCTTGCCTCGGCGGCCGAGAACCGGTCAGGCGTCAGGAAACCCCCTTCCTCAATTCGCCGAGGGCGCGCAAGAAGTCCTCAGGGGTTTCGTATTGTAACGCGAGCTGTTCCATAGGACACAGCCCGTTTCCTTCGCGATTCCGGATAAAGGGCACGACACGGCGCGCCTCGAGGGGGATGCCATGGGAGGCAAGTAGCCCGACCGCAGGCTGGCTGGCCAGGGGCGTATAGACCTCCGCCACTCCGGCGTAGACACACAGGAAGGCCGCCGCCTTGCCCACGATCCGGTCGACCACGGTGGCCCCCCGAAGTTGCTCCCCCAGCGCCTCGAGTGCAGCCAGCAGCGGGCGCAACATCGGCTCGCGCGACGTGAACAATACTTCCCCCTGTCTCTCGATCAGGATGGAGAAGCCCCCTTCCTCAAGGCGGCGCAACTCACTCTCCAACCTGCTCACCGTACCCTCCCCTCCTCGTCTACCTCCGGGACCAACGAAAAAGGGGCGAACCCGGCGCCCCTTGTCCCTGCTGATCCGATTCTCCCGTGCCTGTTCAGTTTTCTCTCGACTGACGGAGCATCAGAAGGCGGACCAGCTGCAGAACGGCCACGGCGGCGGCCGCCACGTAGGTCAATGCGGCAGCCTGAAGCACCTCCCTGGCCCCTGCAAGCTCCTGGGGAGCCAAGTAGCCACCGCTGCGAAGCTGAGCCAGAGCCCTGCTGCTGGCGTTGAACTCGACCGGTAGGGTGACGACGTGGAACAGCACCGCTCCGGAGAAGAACAGGATGCCCAGGTCGAAAAGGCGGAGCGAGGAGAAAATCAGGCCGATGAAAATCAGCGGAAAAGCCAACTGGGAACCGAGATTGGCCACCGGCACGATCGCGTTGCGAAGGGCCAGCGGCGCGTACGCGACCTTGTGCTGGATAGCATGGCCGCACTCGTGAGCGGCCACGCCGAGGGCCGCCACTGAATTGGAATGGTACGTGCTTTCCGACAGGCGAAGCGTCCGGCTTCTCGGATCGTAATGATCGGTCAGCTCGCCCGGAACCAGCTCCACGTCCACGTCGCTGATGCCATTGTCGCGGAGCAAAAGCTCAGCCAGACGTGCTGCCGACAGTCCCCTCCCGGCCGGTACGTTGCTCCACTTAGCAAAGGTCGACCGCACCTTGATCTGCGCGTACACCGAAAGGAGGATGGCCGGCAGCAAGAGCATCAGATCCGTCGGCGAAAAGAACCACATCCCTGCTCTCTCCTATCTTTGGGTCACCCGATGCCTTCGTTCCCTCAGACAACCTTCGGTTCCAGATACTTCACCATCCGCAAGAGGTTCCCGTTGGGCTGGCCCGGGTAGTAATGAACCTCGTCCATCGAACGGTGGATAATGTGCAGCCCGAAGCCGCCCGTCCGACGATCCTGCACAGCCTTTTCCACGTCGTACGGTTTAATGGCCCAGTTCTCGAATGGTTCCCCGGCGTCCTCGAGCTCGATGACCAGCTTAGTATCGTCGTAGCTGCAAGTGGCCCGAATCCAGCCGGAAGGGTCCGATCGGTAGGCATGCTCCACGATGTTCATGCAGGCCTCGTAGACGGAGATCTTGATCTTGCCGACCTCTCGCTCGTCTAGCCCCAGCTTGGCAGCGATCCCCACCACGAAGTCGCAGACGGCGTAGATCTCCTCAGCACGGCTGGGGATCTCGATGCTCGACCTTTCCGCGTAGCCGGGGCTCTCGGTCGCCGGCGTCAGCCCATTTTCCCCGGGGCGTGTCGTGGGGAGGTCCAGGTTTACCAGCTCGAACTGCTCCGGTCCGCCGGCTTCGGCCTGGCGCAGGCCTACCGCCGTGCTTTCCTGGCCTGGTCTGGCGCCCAGCTCTTCCATCAGCAAGCTCTCGTCCCTTTCCAGACGCAGGTAGGTGAGAGGACTGAAGCACATGAAGTTATTGAGCGCCGTGGGCTGCACATTCACAAGCCGCAGCTCCGCCCCGCTCCTCCGGCTGTGGGCCGTGGCTTCGAACAGAGCCACGATGAAGCTCGACGAGGGGAAGTGGAGCTCGGCGAGGTCGACGATCACCTCCTGGCATCCGGCCTTCAGACAGGCATCGATCGTCTTGAGGAGGGCGAAGCCCAATTCCTGCTGCGCCTCGGGCCCGTGCACCCGCAGGCGAACCGCCCGTTTATGCGCCCGGATCGGCTCAATACTGATCCATCGCTGCACTTCCTCGAAGCTAACGCGCCGTGAGGTGGAACTGCTCTCCACTGCTCTGGTCCCCTTTGCTTGGTCGTATCCCGGATCGTCTCGCTAACGAAGCGTACCAGCCATTCCCCTCTGTTCCACTTCGGCACAGCCTCCGTATCGGGAAGCGCTTGTCTTTCCCGGTTCCCCGCCTCGGTCCCTGGTGGAACGCAATCTGCATGCCACACCGGGCCACCTCCCTCCCCGTTGCCGGCACGGCCAAACCCCTTCCCCCTGTCCACAGGGCTCAGACCCGACTTGCTGCCAACCGCGCTGCACGACTTCTTCAAGCAGCCTGGACACTCTCCATTCCCTTGCGACACGTACGGTTGGATCCTCCTTCCCCCCGACGGCAGGAATTTCCGGCCGTGCGGCATTCTCCTCGGACCCGGGGAGGGGCCTCACCCAGGCGCTTTCCCCTTACGCTTCCCGCGCCCTGCGGTAATACCCCTCTGGATGGACGACTCCCCGAACTTCCTCCGCACCAAGTCGATGATTTCGTCAACGCGATCGCGGGATTCCTCCAGCTGGTCGAGGAAGGTGAGTTGCCGGTGCTCGCGCTCGAAATTCGACACGCCCACGCCCAGCAACCGCACGCGTTGTCCCCGTCGGTCGAACCGGCGGAAGAGATCCAGGACCACCCGGGATACATCGGCGAAACGGTCCGTGGGCACCTCGAGGCTTTGGCTCCGCGTAAAGGTGCTGAAGTCCTCCAACCGGATCTTTACCGTAATGGTTCTGCCGCGCAGCCCTTCGTCACGCAGCTGGCGGGTCACGCCGTCTGCAAGATAGAGAAGGGTCTGCACCATGGCCTCCTCATCGTCGATGTCGCGCTCGAAGGTTGTCTCCTGGCTGATGGACTTGGCCTTCCAGGTGGGAACCACGGGACGGTTGTCGCGCCCGTGGGCCAGCTCCCACAGCTGATACCCCCAGCTCCCGAAGCGTCGCACAAGCTCCTCGGGCGAAGTGCGCGCCACATCCCCGATGGTCCGCAGTCCCAAGCTCTCCAGAATTGGCTCTGTACGCTCTCCTACTCCCCACAGACGTCCAACGGGAAGGGGCCAGAGGAATTCCTCAATCCGATCTTCCGGCACAACGACCAGCCCATCCGGTTTCTGGAGGTCGGAAGCGACCTTAGCCAGAAACTTATTCGGGGCAACCCCGACGGAGGCCGTGAGGCCTCCCGTAACCTCTCGGATGCGCTTCTTGATCTCCCGGGCTACCTGTTCGGGTGGGCCGAAAAGCCGCGGGCTATGGGTCATGTCCAGGTAGGCCTCGTCAATGCTCACCGGTTCCAGCAAAGGTGTATATTGCTTGAGCAGCGCCATGATCTGGCGCGACACCTCGTGGTAGCGCTCGCCTCGTACGGGCAGGAAGACCGCATGGGGGCACCTCCGGTACGCTTCGGAGATAGGCATCGCGCTCCGGATGCCGTACTTGCGCGCCTCGTAATTTGCCGTGGAAACGACCCCCCTACCCTTTCCTCCCTTCGGATCGGCACCCACAACCACGGGCTTGCCGCGAAGGTTGGGGTTGTCCAGTTCCTCAATGGCCGCGAAAAAGGCGTCCATGTCAATGTGAAAGATAATGCGGCCCATCGTCAGAGGATCAGCGTTACCTGATAGATTACCACGCAGAGGTAGAACACTAAGAGAATTCCGGCCATCCTCCGCACGGAAAGAAGCGGCCGCCAGAGGTAAAAATTGGCGTGGAGCAGGAGCACCAGGACCGCTAGCAGCGTCAGGCTGTACTTTACTCCCAGGAAAACGCTGTGGCCGTAACCCAGTACTGTCCGCATGACCGGGTTCACTTCGTAAGCGCCACGTCCCAAGAGATAGAGGGTGAAGAAAGCGTCGAAGGCGGACAGGACAAAGAGGGTCAGAGCCATGGCCCAGTCCCGCTTGCGAGGGCGATCGACGTAGTAGTTCCACTGGGGATCGCTTGCCCGGCGCGGACCTCTACGCCGGCCGCGAAACGTGTAGCGCGAGAGCATGGGCGTAGGGCGACGCCGCCGGTCTGCCCCGGTTCTCCTCTCCCGGGAAGAATCGTCCTCGCGCGCTGCACCTGTCGAGTCTCTTGTCATCTCGTGCCTGCTTCCATTCCGTCTCGCTGGATTCGCCTCCCTAAGGACTGACCTTCCCACCCCCTTCGGGGATGGGGTCTCAGTTCCCGTGATGCGATTGTGCGCAGGGAGGTGAGCTGGTTTATCGTGCTACCGGTAGTGCTTGCGCACCCTTTTTAGGATTTTCCACGTGCACGAGAGGCCCGCGGGGAAGGTGACGAGGTCACCCCTTCCGATGCGTACCGGCTCGCCTCCGTCCGGGGTCACAATCACCTCGCCTTCCAGAAAATAGCATGTTTCCGCTTCCTCGTAATACCACGGGAATTCCGATTCCTCCTTCTCCCAGATGGGCCAACTGAACACGCCCATCTGTTCGAGCTTCTCGCGCGTTGGGGAGCGTTCGATCTCGATGTTCGCCATGCCTCGTACCTCCTTCCGGTAGCTGGTCCGGATCGATCACAACCTCAGTAGGCTTGGGGACTGCGGTCCAGAGCCTCCCCCGAAGCTTTGGAGAGCGCGCGGAAACGAAGCCAGTCCCCCACGATCTGCAGGGCCAGTCGTGGGCGCCTGATCGCATGGGTCACGTACCGCCACGAAAGCCGTCGCAGGATGGACTCAAAGCGGCGACTGTTGGCCAGATGGAAGGTCTCGTCGACCAGCCTGCGGAATTCGGAGAAGGGAATCACTTCGTTGACGTAGAAGTCGGGGGCTGACGCCAGGGTAGGATCCAGACTGTACTGGCGCCAGTCGATCTCGTGCGGGATCAGCCCCCGCTGCCGGGCGTAGTCCCACAGTGGTGTCCCGGGAAGGGGGGTCGTCACGTTGACCTGACAGAAATTCTGGGGGGACAATTCGAGGATCTCCCGAATAAGGTTCTGCGTCAGGCGAATGTCTTCCACCGTCTCCCCGGGGGACCCGAGCATAAAACAGCAGTGGCAGCCGATTCCCAGACGGTTGGCGATTCGTACGGCGCGGCGGCCATCTTCCACCGTCACGTCGCCCCCCTTCAGATAGCGGAGGATCCGCTCGGAGCCCGATTCAAGGCCCAGGGAGACTCGTACTACCCCCATCTCCTTCAGCGCCTCCATCAGAGGCTCGCTGACCAAATTGGCGCGAAGGTCGAGGAAGAAGCGAACCTTGCCCAGGACCCCCCGTTCCCGGAGGCCCCTCGTGATGGCCCGCACCCGATGGAGATTGGCCGAGAACAGGTCGTCCGCAATGTAGATGCCTTCGACCCGGTACGTGTGGACAAGCATGGCGATCTCGTCGGCCACGCGCCCGGGCGAATGGTAACGCACACGGCCCCACTTCGCCGACACGTGGCAATAGACGCAACGGAAGGGACACCCGCGCGAGGTGAGGATGGTGGTGCCCCGTACGTACTCGTTGTTCATCAGGATTTGGCTGGGCGCCAGGTAACGCTCGATGTCCAGCGCCTCCCGGTCCGGCGGCGGGATGTTGTCCAGGGGAACAATCGGCGGCCTGGCCGAGGTACGCACCAGCCGATCGCCATCCCAGAACGCCAGCCCCGGGATCTCGCAAAGCCGGGAAGGGGGTAGAGCCCGTCGGTCTAGGAAAAGCCGCATCAAGTCCAGGAGCGTCTCTTCCCCTTCCCCAATCACGCCGACGTCCACCCACCGGGGCAGGGATTCCGGCAGAGCCGTAACGTGCGGGCCGCCGAGGAGCACAGGGATCCCCATGTCCCGTTTTACCTTCTCCGAAAGGGCCATCACCTCGGGGAAGTTCGCAGAGTAAGCCGTGAAGCCCACCAGCTCTGGCTGCAGTTCAGCGATTCGCTCCAGCACACGGCTCCCGGTGTTGACGACGCGCACCTGATCATAGCCGAGGCGTGCCTTAAGGTAGGCCACCAAATACCCCAGGCCCAAGGGAGGCTTGTTGTTGCTGATGCCTTCCACCCAAGGATTTACCAGCACTAAGCCGGCCACGTCACCCTCCGCAAGGCCCTACGAATCCCGGCGCGCTCCCGGCCGTCGAAAAAGCCCGACACGTAGAGCAAGAGAGGGTAGCTGAGGGCCATCGCCAGGCGTACCGGAAAGGAAAGCTGTGGGTGGAACTGTCGCTCCAGGGCGAACAGAAAACCGGCCACCACCCCCATGTGCACGATGCGCCGGTACTCGTAGCGAACCGGATAGAGCCTTTGCCCAACCACGAAAAGCGCCAAGGCCATGGCGGCGTACCCGAGGGTAGTCGCGTAGGCCGAGCCCATCATTCCGAACCGGGGGATCAGGAGGAAGTTGGCTGCAATGTTCACCGCCGCCCCTATGCCGGTGACCAGGGGCAGATACTCCGATCGCGCCTCCGTGTAAATCCCGATCACGAAATTCAAGTAGGCCGCGTAGAAGATGTAGGCCAGCATCACCCAGGGGACCACGGGCGTGCTCTCCCAATACTGAGGCCCAAAGAGGGTGAAGCCAAGGATCTGGAAGCGAACGATATCGTCCACCACAAAACAGATCAGCAGGTAAACGGTCAAGCAGGCCAGCAAGAGATAGGTGAGAACGCGAGCGAAAAGTTCCTTAGCACCTTCTTTCTTCACCTCGCTCAGGAAAAACGGATGCCAGGCGAACCGGAAGGCCGCCACAAAGAGGGCCATGAACATGCCCAGCTTGTAGCCCGCGCTGTAGAGGCCCGTGACCTCATTCCCGGCCAGACGCTGCAGGATCACGCGATCAATCACGTCCATGAGCACGACGGCGATCGTCGAGGGAAGATAAGGCAGTCCAAATCGAAGGAGAAAGCGCAACGTGGGGACGGAAAACCGCAGCGACAGCCGCCGCAGGCTGACGGGCAAGAGCAGCAGGAACGTTGCGCCGGATGCGAAAAGATTGGCCAGGAAAATCCCTTCCACGCCCATTCCCAGCTTCAGGATCAACAGGGCGTTCAAGACGAACGTGATCAGGACGTTGGCCAACTGGAAGACGGCAAATGAGACGCTCTTCTCCTCCGCCCGCAAGAGAAGAAAGGACAGGATATTGACGGAGTCGAAGAAAAGAATACCACCGCTCAGCCGAATCAGGTCGGCGTGACGCGCGTCCTGCAGTAGCCACCGGGCCACCGGACCTGCGCCCAGCTCCAGGACGAGGGTAAACCCCGCGGCCAGAGCCAGCACGCTCCAGAAGGCGGTGGAATAGACGCGCTGCCGCTCCGCCTTCCCATCGCTCAGCAGGTACTGCCGCAAAAAGGCCGAAGGGACCCCCAGACTGTAGACGTCGATCGCAATGGCCAGAAACGTGAACACCACCGCGGCGATCCCGTACTCGCCTCGAGAGAAAGCGTTGGTGTGAATGGGCAGAAGGAGAAAGCCCACCCCACGTGTGGCGATGTGGCTGATTCCGTAGACGATCGAATGCTTGGTGAGTCGCTTGATCCGATCCAGCACAGGCTTACTCCACCCTCTGGACCAGCGCCGTGTAGAACTCCGGTCGGCGGTCCTCAAAGAGATGGTTCCTTGGCGTGAACCACTTGTCCCGCGCCCGGCTCACGTCGATCTCCGCTACGCCCACCTCCTCCGTTTCGGTCCCGGCTTGCGCCAGAACCTCCCCATCCGTGGCCGTGATCTGGCTCGCCCCGGTAAAGGCCAGCCGCTTCCCCGCTCGCTCCTCGACCCCGACCCGATTGGCAGTGACCGTGAAGACCCGGTTTTCCAGAGCGCGTGTACGCATGGCTCGCTGCGCGTAGGGTAACACGAGGTTCGAGGGGTGGGCCAGCACCTCCGCGCCCGCCAGGGCCAGCGCCCGGCTCACCTCCGGGAAGATCCAGTCGAAACAGATCAAGACCCCGATCCGACATTCGGGCAGTTCGAATACCGGTGCGCCGAGGTCGCCGGCGTCGAAAATGTCCTTTTCATCCCAGAAGAGGTGGAGCTTGCGGTACACGCCCAGGACCCCATCGGGACCCACTACCACCGCGCTATTGAACACCTGCTCGCCCGCCCGCTCACAGATGCCAGCTACCACATGGCAATGCCGAGCGCGCGCAACCTTGCAGAGCTCCCGCACGGTGGCGCCCCTGAAAGCGTCTTCAGCCAGGGAGCGGGCCTCCTTGCGATCTGCAAACACGTAGCCGGTGTGAAACAGCTCGGGAAGCACGAACAGATCGGCCTTCTCCCGGCACATCAGCTGAATGGCCCGTTCCACATTCTCGCGGACGCGCCCGAACTCGGGTCGCATCTGGACGTAGGCTACTCGCACCCGCTCGCCTCCTCAACGGATCCAGTCGTCTCGGCGCAGAGATCCCTTCCCGCTCGTGTCACCCGAACAGTCGCTCGCCGCCCGATGCCCTTGCTTGACCTCCGGTAAGCCCAAGGCTTCCCTGCTCCTCAGAGCACCCCCAGCTCAAGGGCCGTCTCGATCATCGCCCGGTAGTTCTCGAGGGGTACGTACTCGGGCACGGAGTTTCCGGATCCCAGGCAATAGCCTCCGTGTCGCCCCACGCTGTTTATCAGCCAAGCGACCTGTCTGCGGATCTCCTCGGGGCTTCCGCGTGCCAGGAGGTCCACGTCTACATTGCCGCAGAGGCAAAGGCGATTCCCGTAGCGGCGCTTCAGTTCCACGATGTCCATGGCCTTGGGCTCGATCGGGTGCAGAGCACGCACGCCGAGCTCCAGCAGTTCATCCAGAATGAGCCGGAGATCCCCGTCCGAGTGGTAGATGAGGGGGATGCGCCGGCTCTCGGCAAGCTCGGCAATTCTCCGGATCCAGGGGAAGAGAAACCTGCGTAGGACCTCTGGCGACACCATCAAGCCGGTACGGTAGGCGATGTCGTCGCTGTAGAAAAGGGCGCCCACGCGCGGCGAGGCGGCCATGCGCTGAAACATCTGGTACTCGAGGGTCCCAATGCGTTCGAAGACCGCCTCCACGAGCGCAGGCTCCTCGACGAGGGCAAAAGAAAATCGTTCGAAACCCAAGAAACGCCACGACCAGGTGAAGATGTCGCCATATTGGCCAATAATCCCCATCTCGGGGGGAAGGCGATGTTCCAACTCGTTCAAGCGGCCCCAGTCCAGGTCATCCACGGAGGGCCAGGGGAAGGCTTCCACATCCCGGGCGGAGGAGAAGATCCCCTTTCCCTCCTCGGCCCATACGCGGCTGCCCGACAGATCGGCGCGATCGCGCAGGTGGGCCGACCGGTCTTCCCCTGCAAGCTCAGGAGCGAAGTCCAAGCGGGGGCTGAAGAGCACGTAGTCGTATCCCGCCGACTGGGCGAAGGCGATCTCGTCCTCTACCGATTCGACGGGGTGTCCCAGAAATGCGGCCTTGATCGATCGGTCTACGATCAGTTCGAAAAGCGGAACGTAGGCGCTGCGTCCCCCGAAAAGGGTCTCCTGCAACACAGGGAAACTTGGTCGGGTCATGGTTCCTGCCTTAGTCGGCGATACTGGCCCAGCCGCGACGGGAGAGATCACGATAGACGACCCAGCCTGCCGCGGCCGCCACAACGGCGTACACAGCCGCTTCCAGCTCCCGCCCGAGAAGCAACTTCCCGATCGCGAAAAGGCTCGCGTAGACCAGCACGCATCCGGCCGCCCAGTCCCGGAAGTCGGGCCAGAGGGATTCCCCCTCGTCGAGGCCGAGGCGGGCCCGGATCGGCCTCCAGCCCGGGCCGCCGGGTCGGACCCTGCGGTAGAATTCCTGAAGAACCTTGTCGTCCTCCGGTCGGGTGAGAAATGTGACGGCAAGCCAGACGATCGTGGTCACTGCCACCGTGATCAGCATCAGGGCGGCGAAATCCTTCGGTTTTTCGGCGCTCAGCCCGAAGGCGAGCTGGAGGGTGAGGGCGGTCACCAGGGAGGCGGCCATGGCGGCGATCTCCGACCAGGCGTTAATTCGCCACAAATACCAGCGAAGGATGTACACGCTTCCGCTTCCTGCTCCAAGAGCCAGGAGGAATCGCCACGCTCCGGAAATGGTTTCCATCAACAGGGTTGCCAGGCCGGCAAGCAGCATGGTGATCACGGTGGCAATGCGAGAAGCGCGCACGTAGTGTCCCTCATCCCTCTCGCGCACCAGGAATCGCCGGTAAAAGTCGTTGATCAGGTAGCTTGAGCCCCAGTTCAGCTGGGTGCTGATCGTCGACATGAACGCGGCGAAAAAGGCCGCCACCATCAGTCCCAGAAAGCCGGTGGGCATATGGTCCACCATCGTCCGGACGTAACCTGCTTCCTTGTCCGCCAGATCGGGGTAAAGTACCATGCTTGCCAGCGCCACAAGGATCCAGGGCCACGGGCGCAGGGCGTAGTGGGCCACGTTGAACCAAAGGGTTGCCAACAGGGAGTGTTTCTCGTCCTTGGCCGAGAAGATACGCTGGGCGATGTATCCGCCGCCGCCCGGTTCGGCCCCTGGGTACCAGGCAGCCCACCACTGAACGAACACGTACACCAGAAAAGCAGAAATGGGCATCCATGCCGATCCCACCTCGGGCACGAACCGGAACAGGCTTTCCGAGGTGGCAGGGTACATGGCCGCCAATTTCTCCTCAAGACCGGAAACCCCGCCCACCGCCGAGAGGGTAAAGACCGCAAGCGCGATCGACCCCGTCATGGCGATGGCGAACTGAACAAAGTCTGTGACGACCACACCCCACAATCCCGACAGGGTCGAGTAGAGGAGGACCACAGCAAGGCTCAGGACGATCGCCTCAATCCTGCCCACGCCGAGAACAATGCCCAGGATCTTCACCATGGCCAGGGTAACCCAGCCCATGATGATAGCATTGATCGGGATGGCGAGATAGAGGGCCCGGAAGGCACGCAGTACCGCTGCGGGTTTGCCACCGTAGCGAATCTCCGTGAACTCGACATCCGTGAGGACGCCCGATCGACGCCACAGCCTTGCGTAGAGGAACACGGTGAGCATGCCGCTCATTAAGAAGTTCCACCACAGCCAGTTGCCGGCGATGCCATTGTTCACCACAAGGCCCGTAACGGCCAGCGGAGTGTCCGCGGCGAAGGTCGTGGCCACCATTGAGGTACCGGCCAGCCACCACGGCAAGCTCCTCCCGGAGACGAAGAACTCGACCATGCTGGAACTGGCCCGCCGCGAGAAAGCCAACCCAACGACAACGGTAAGCACGAAGTACGCCACAACCAGAGCCCAATCCAGCGCGTGCAGACTCACCGGCACTCTCCCCTGTTGGATCCGATCGCCTCTCCCCAGCTATAGGACAAGGCCTCGGCCGCCCCGTCGATCGAGGCGTCTCTGACCGGTCTGCGGGCAAACAGCTTCGCAATCACTCTCGGGCAGCCACGTAACTTCGCAACGTCCCGATCCCTTCGATTTCTGCCTCAACCACATCGCCAGGACGGATGGGACCTGTGCCCGCGGGCGTTCCTGTGCAAATTAGATCTCCCGGATGAAGGGTGCACCAGCGGCTGATCGTCGAAACGAGGGTGGGGACGTCAAAGACCATCTCCGAGGTCCGGGCCCTTTGCCTCAGCTGGCCGTTCACTCGCAGCTCGAGGCGCAGGTCTAACGGGCCCCGAATGCACCCGCGCGGCACCACATAGGGACCCACCGGGCAGAACGTGTCGAAGCTCTTGGAGCGCAACCAGGGCCAGCCCCGCCGAAAGTCCTCCAGCTGCAGGGCACGCGCGGTGACGTCGTTCACGACCGTGTAACCGGCGATGTGATCCCACGCCCTGTCCGGCGAAATGTCCACTCCCCCTTTGCCAATGACCACGCCCAGCTCGATCTCGTGCTCCACCGAACCCACCCCCTTCGGGACGAGGATCGTGCCCCCGTGGGGCAGGAGGGCACTGGGGAGCTTGGCGAACACGATGGGTTCATCCGGAACGCTCGCCCCCCACTCTTCGGCGTGCTCCCGGTAGTTCCGGCCCACGCAGAGGATCTTCTGAGGCCGGGCCACCGGCACATCGATCGCGTACTTCCCTTGCAGGCGGAACTCGGGCAGAAGGCCGCGCTTCTCCAGCGCCTCCATGACCTCGAGAAACGTTTCCAACTCGAAGTAGCCGAGCTCGATCATCACCTGCAGGAATTGCAAGGAAGGACCCCGCCCACCGGCTTCGAGATTCTTGAAAGCCTCCCAGGCAAGGGTGAAATCGTAGGCTTGGCTCCGCCAGATCACCCCGATCCCCGCGAGGTCATCGCCGCGGCGGTAGCTGAAAGCTTTCACGAGCATTCCTCAATCTCCTGCGTGCCACGTGGCATCCATTTTAGCAAACGAGCCAGGAACACGCAAGGCGGTTTTCCGCAAAGGTCCCAAGGCTACCCAGAACCACATGCCCCCAAGGGCCATGTCCGCGCACTCCTCTCGCAGGGAGGGCAGCCTCCCGCGCATCCGCCGTAGCGCCGCGAGGGATTGCCAAGAACGTAAAGTCGCGTTCCCGACGCCGCGGACGCCGAGGGACCGCCAGCCTTTTCTTACTTTCCCCTTGACAACTACCCACCGGAGTGCCATTTTTGTGGTCGTTGGGAAACAGTCCCGGCAGCTTGGGACGACGGGCCGAGGAGAAGATCCCGAGGTGCGAGCCATGAACCGTCGCCAGTTTCTAAAGTCTTCAGCGTATGCCGCAGGCTTTGCGGTGACCGGCTGTTCGCTCTGGAGGCGGCAAGGACGAACGCTCCCCAAGCGTCCCCTGGGTCGCACAGGCGAGCGGCTGTCCATCGTCGGTTTGGGCGGGGTTGTACTGGACCAGATGCATCCGGCTGATGCTCGGGAGCTGATCTCGGAGGTGCTCGACCTCGGCCTGAACTACTTTGACGTCGCCCCTTCGTACGGGAACGCCGAGGAGGTGATGGGCCAGGCTCTGCGAGGGCGACGAGAGGGCGTATTCCTTGCGTGCAAAACCCTCAAACGCGACGCCGAGGGAGCCCGCCAGGAGCTTGAGCGCTCCCTGAGGCTCTTGCAGACGGATCACTTCGACCTGTACCAGCTCCACGCCCTGAGCTCTGCAGAGGATGTGGAAAAGATCTTCGGTCCCAAGGGGGCCATCGAGGCTTTCGTCAAGGCAAGGGACGAAGGTCTGATCCGCTACATCGGCTTCAGTGCTCACTCGGTGAAGGCAGCGCTCCTTGCCCTTGACCACTTCTCATTCGACACCGTCCTGCTTCCCGTGAACTTCGTGCTTTTCTACGTGGCCGATTTCGGCCCCCAGGTCATCAAGAAGGCCCGAGAAAAAGGGACGGCTGTCCTGGCCATCAAATCCCTGGCCTTCCACCGTTTGGCGGAAGGCCAGGAACGCGTGCGGCCGAAGTGTTGGTACGTACCCCTGACCGACCGCGCTCTCGCCGCCAAGGCCTTGCGCTTTACCCTTTCCCAAGACGTGACGGCGGCTATTCCACCGGGCGACCCTGAGTTATTCCGGATGGCCGTAGACCTCGCTTTCGACGTCCAGCCCCTGAGCCGGCAGGAAGAGGAAGAGCTGAGGATGCTCGCTCGCGGCAAGGAGCCTCTCTTTCAGCTCGATCTCTGATCCCAGCGCCCACGTAGGCCAAAGGGAGCTACCACCGGCCTCGTCGGCCTTAGCCTTGAGGAATACGCTGAAACGGAGAGCCCCCATGACCCAAGCCAGAGTTCGGAGACGAGGGTACAGGTTCGGTGGACAAGCGGCACTCTTGGTCTGCTTGCTTTTCCTGGGCTGCGAGCGGGGATTGAGCCCCACCGCCCCGGAGAAGGGCCTACCGACCGCGCACTTCCCGGTGCAGCCACTCGGAGGTGATTTCACGGGCTTATGGGTTCCGGCGCGGGAGAAGCCGTTCCGCGTGGGATTTGTCGACTCCAGCCAAATCGTCGCCCTCGTGGATTCCCTGGTGCTCGAAACGAAACTCGCCGGGGTCTTCCTCTTCGATCCCTATGGGCACTACCGGATCGACGCTGTCCTGTCGATCACGCCGAAGGTCTACATCGGCTTCTTTCGCCAGCCCTTGGTCCTGCCGCCCGTTCCCGATACCCTCAAAGGGGAAGGGACTTACTTGAACTTCGAGAGCAATAGCATGCTGGTCCTCAAGGGACTCGTTACGCGCTCTTTCCGTCTCGACACCCTCGGATACACCGTACGATTCCGACCGGACGGTACGCGGGTACTTGAGCTGGTTTCCCTTCCCAACACGTTCCCATACCCGGGATTCGAATGGATTGAATTCTACTTTGTCTTCCGCCTGGAGGAAAGCAGGTCCCCCGTCTTTGCTCTGCGGAGCTTAGGCTTAACCGAAGCGAGGTAACGACGCCATGTGCCGCGGGAAAGGGTGGGTCGTGGCCGGAGGTTTTTCGATCTTGGTCTGGGTGCTCTGTCCATGGGGCGGACTGGCAGAAACGGGTCGTCTGGGCACCATACGCGGGCAGGTGCTGGATGGGAGCACAGGCTCTCCCCTTCCTGGCGCGAACGTGATGCTGGCTGGCACACCCTATGGGGCGGCCACAGACGAGGAAGGGGAGTTCGTAATCCCCCGCGTTCACCCGGGTCGCTACACGGTGGTGGTGCGGATGATGGGCTACAAGAGGAGCGAGCAGGAGGTAGTCCTGCGGCCTGGGGATTCGGTGACGATTCTGTTCCGTTTGCAGCCCTTTGCCCTTGAGTTAGGGCAGGTGGTGGTCACCGCGAGCCGCCTCGAGCAAGACATCCGCGAAGCGCCGGCCACGGTGCACGCCATTAGCGCTGGGGAGCTTGCCCGCTACAACGCCAGCACCGTCGGGAGCATCCTCCGGTATCTTCCCGGTGTGCAGGTGGCGGGGTCGAACATCAGCATTCGCGGGTCCAGTGGATTCTCCGGGGGCCTGGGTTCGCGCGTCCTTCTCCTTGTCGACGGCATCCCCTTTCTCACCCCGGACCAAGGGGATATTGACTGGGACGTCATCCCCCTGGTTGCCATTCGGCAAGTGGAGGTTCTGAAAGGTCCGGGTTCCGCCGTCTACGGGTCGAATGCCATGGGCGGGGTTGTGAATATCCGACCGGCATTTCCAGGCGAAGAACGTCAGGTACTTCTGCGCACGATCACCGGCGTCTACGATCAGCCGAGCCATCGGAGCTGGCGCTGGTCCCAGCGGACCCGCTACTTTGGAAGCGCCTTTGTGGACTACCAGCAGCGCCTCGGCCCCGTAGGGATCGCCCTGACGGCGGGGTGGAAAGAGGACATGAGCTACAAGGAGAACGATGACAGCAAAGGGTGGGTCTTTACCGGCCTGGGCCGTTGGAGTATCGGGCCTAACGCCGTCCTTGACCTCATCGGAGGGATGAAGAAGGCCGAAAGCGGAAGCTTTGTCTACTGGCGCAATCTGAACCACGCGCTGAACATCGGCAACGAGCCCCTCACGAGCTACACCCGCACGATCGAGGAGAGTGCCTATCTGTTTCCCGTGCTGACGCGCGTCCTCAGCGATCGAAGCTATTACCGGCTGCGCCTGCGCTGGCGGGAGATCCACACCGAGGACTGGCGCGTCCCAAGGCCGGGAGCGCCGGTACGGTTACCCAGGGAGAAGTACCGTGGCTCCGATGGCTCCACCCTCGGCGCCGAGTGGCAATTCAACACCCGTCCTTCCGTCCTCACCGATCTTGTCTTCGGGATCGATCTCGATCGCGCCTCGGTAGAGTCCATCCAGTACGGAAAGCGAAGTGTAGCCGATGTCTCCGTCTACGCCCAGGTCGAACACAGACCCACCTTTCCGCTTCGCACAAGCCTCGGGGTGCGGTGGGATGAGCAACTCAGCGCTGGTGGGAGATCGATGGTGGGGCAGTTGAACCCCAAGCTGGGCGTGACCTACCAGTTGCGCGAGGAGGGGATTCTGCGCGCCTCCGTAAGCCGCGGCTTCCGGGCGCCATCCATTGCGGAGAAGTTCATCTCCACCGTGGCGAGCAATATTCGCATCATTCCGAACCCCGATCTCCGGCCGGAACGCAATTGGTCTGCTGAAATCGGGTACAACCACACGATGGGGGCTTTCCTCAACCTGGACGCCTCTGTTTTTGCGTCGCGGTACGCAGATCTCATTGAGCCGCAGTTGGTGCCCGGGTTGCTGCAAGTGCAGTTTCGCAACGTGGCGCGCGCTCGCATCTTCGGCTCGGAGCTCGTGGCGCGAGCCGAGATTTGGCCCAAGCGGTTGCGGGCACGCCTCGGCTACACATACCTTGATACCAAGGACCTATCGATGCTGCCCGACGGAACTCCCTCTCCCGACCACGGGAAACCTCTGAAATACCGCTCGCGGAACAATCTTGTATCCTCCCTCGACGCCACGATCGGCCCGTTCTTCGCAGTCGCCGACTTCCGCTACCTCAGTAAGGTGGAGAGCGTGGATCGCATCACCAATATTCCGGACATGGACAAGCAGGTGCCCACGTACGTCTTGGACCTGCGTGCCGGCTGGAAGTCCAGACGCCTCTCCCTGGAAGCCGCCCTCGAGAACGCACTCCAGTATTACTACGTCGTGTCGCCGGGGAATCTGGGTCCCCTGCGAAATTTTTCCTTACAGCTACAGTGGCTGCTCTGAGACCCCACCTGAGGTCTCATTGCTCGGCATCCGCAGGGCCCGGCTTGGGGGAAAAGACGACTGAGTCCAGTTGGCAGTCCGCCACAACGGACGGCCGGCTTTTCCAAAGCCAAGTGTCAGCGCCCAGCGCACGAGTGTCGCGGAGGGAGGAGGATGGTTCATCCAGCGAAGGAGGGCGAAGGTCTATCGCCTCTGGCACGGGGGATCCTCGTTTTCGCTTTCCTGGCTTCCGGCTCGGCCGGCCTGGTCTACGAAGTCGTGTGGGCAAGAATGCTGGGCAACGTCTTCGGCAACACGACCTTTGCGATCGGCACGGTGCTCGCCGCGTTCATGGGGGGCCTGGCTCTGGGCTCCTGGCTTCTGGGCAGAGTGGCTGATCGCAGTCGTCATCCCCTACAACTGTACGCCGTCTTGGAGCTGGGAATTGCCGCCTACGGGTTGCTCTTTCCATCTTTTCTCCGCATTGTTCAAGTCCTCCAAAAGTGGGTTTTCCATCGCCTGGGCTATGGCTTTGTCGGATTCACCGCTTTGCGCGTGTTTCTGACGCTGGCCCTTCTCCTTGTGCCGACTCTTCTCCTGGGCGGGACTCTACCCGTACTCTCGCGTGCCTTCGTGCGTAGTGCGCGCCGTATCGGATCTGAGGTGGGCTTGCTGTACACCGTCAACACGGTCGGGGCCGTGGGGGGCGCCTTTTCGGCCGGCTTCTTGCTGATCCCTTGGCTTGGGGTGAGGGGCACCTTATGGTTTGCAGCCGGAATGAGCGCCATGGCCGGGGGAATAGCCCTTCTCGTCTCGCGATGGTTCAAACCGGCGAGGCAGCGTGCGGCCACTGTCGTCGTGCCCGAGCTTTCTGCGCCTGTCCGTACGGTTCTGATCGCCGCCCTTCTCTGGGGCTTCGCATCGTTCTGCTACGAGGTGCTTTGGACACGAGTGCTGGTCTTCACGTTCTCATCCTCTACCTACGCCTTCTCGACAATGTTGGTGACGTTTCTGGTGGGATTGGCCTTGGGGGGCGGCCTCGGCGCGGCACTGGCTGACCGTCTCCAAAGGCCACTCGTAGCCCTCGCGGCGGTGCAGACAGGGGTGGGCGTTGCGGCCCTCCTCTCGCTTTGGGCCCTTGGACGTACGGGCGACTTCTACCAGTGGGCAATGACCCACATCCCCCTTGTGAGCTGGTGGCACTGGAACGCCGTGCGCTTCACAGAGGCCTTCCTGGTAATGCTCCCTCCTGCACTTCTCATCGGGACGGCGTTCCCCGTTGCCGTCAAGGTCGTGGCCAGCGACAAGGAAACACTTGGCACGCGGGTGGGAAGCCTGTACGCCTGGAACACCATCGGAGGGGTGGGGGGCTCTCTTGCGGCAAGCTTTCTCTTGCTACCGGTCCTTGGCTCACAAAGGGGACTTGTCTGCGCATCCTCTCTCAATTTCTTCGCCGCCGCTCTGGTTTGTCACCCCGGCCTGCGGAAAGGGATCCAGCGCGCGGCAGTGGTGCTTGGGGCCGCATTGCTTGCCGCCGCTGGGTTCTTAGCCTTCCCTCAGAATTACTTGATCCGGGTCTTCAGCTTCAACCAGAAGGGCAGCGATCTCCTCTTCTGCAAGGAGGGGATCAACGGATCGATCACCGTCCATCAGTACCCGGACCACCCCATCGTTTGCGTCAACAACGTACTGGTGGCCGGAACGGCCTTTGACCTACGTACCACACAAAAGCTCCAGGGACATATACCCATGCTGCTCCACCCCAACCCCCGATACGTAATGCAGGTTGGCTATGGCACAGGGGAAACAAGCCGGGTGGTCGCTCTCTATGGGGTGGAGCACTTGGATGGCATCGAACTCGTGCCCGAGATTGTGGAGGCCAGTCGATTCTTTCTGGAGATCAACGGCGGCATATTCTCTCGTCCCGTGTTCCGACCCATCTTTGCCGATGGGAAAAACTACGCCGCCCTTACCCCTGCTAAGTACGATGTGATCATGAACGACTCCGTGCACCCCGCCGAGGTGAGCAATGCCAGCCTCTACACCCTGGAATACTTCCGCGACTGCCGGGAACGGCTGCGGGAGGGTGGCATCATGTCCAGCTGGCTCCCGCTTTTTGGGCTCGACCTCGAGGACTTTCGCTGCATCTTGCGGACCTTCCAGGAAGTGTTCCCTCATTCGACCCTCTGGATCGCGAACAACTACCGGATGCGCCACGCCCTTCTGGTGGGGTGGAAAGACGGCCCCGCGCGGATTGACCTGTCCGCTATCGAACAGAAGCTCCAGGATGAGGCCATCAAGCGGGACCTGGAGGAGATTCACATCTTTTCGGCCGTCCACTTCGTGGATTGCCTGGTCCTGGATGAAGCCGGGCTTCGCGACTTTACCCGCGGAGCACCGATCAACACAGACGACCGCCCGTATCTCGATTTCCATGTGCCGCGTGTCCTCGGCCCCGACGAAATCATTTGGGCTCGCAATTTGGAAGCAGCGCTTCGTTTCCGACGCCCGACCTGGAAGGTGGTCCAGATCAGCGGACCCGACAGCGCCCGCCGGAGAGAACAGCTCAGGCGCCAAGCCCTGGCCAGTTCGGTGCTTTGGCGGGGGATTGTCAGCGAGCTCCGAGGGGAAGTCGCCCAGGCCCGCCAATACTACCAGATGGCCGCCCAGATGAATCCTGAGGACCCCGATCCTCCCTTCTTGTTGCTCACAAGTCGGGCCAATGTAGCCGCGTTGAGGCGTAGGGCCGAGCTTGACCCGAAGGACCTGAGCTGTCGACTCCGGCTCGGCGTCTTGTACCTCGGAGATAGCAGACTCGATTCGGCGAGAATCTTTTTCGAGGAGGCGCTCCGACTCAGTCCCCGCAGCGCAGAGGCTCTCGCCAACTTAGGTGCCGTGTTCCTGATGGCGGGCCAACCAGATAGTGCCCTCCCCCGGCTGCAGAGGGCCCTGGCTCTCGATCCTAATCTTGCCCTCGCCCACTACAATCTCGGGTTGGCCTTGGTCCAGGCTCGACGCGACTATCGGGGTGCAGCGAGAGCGTGGAAGCGGGCCATCGAGCTTGATCCGCTGTATCAGCCAGCCCACTACAACCTCGCCCTGGCTCTCCTCGCCTTAGGGATGGAGGAGCAAGCCCGACGAGAACTGGAGATCTGCGTTTCCCTTTCACCGGACGACGCGTGGTCCCACCGCATGTTAGGGATGCTGTGCGCGAGGGCGGGATACCGGACCCAGGCTCTCTTCCACCTGAAAGAGTACCACCGGCTGCGGCCCTTCTCACAAGATGCCCGCGAGGTCGAGAAACAAATTCGGCGCCTCGAAGAGCCGGAGCCAACGGGTGGCCCTGGGTGAGCTGGCGACCCTCCTTCCCACGTGGCGACACTGAGCAGGGTGCCTGCGCCCATCCAGCCCACCGACCGTCGAGACGCGTGCCGCTACCGATGCACTTGCCTTTTTGAAGCCGGAGGCAGCGCCTGCGCTTTTCTCTCCCCGCAGCGGCTAAGCTGAAGCCTCCCTGCTCAAGGCAAGCTCGTTCTCACAGGCCGCGCCGTAGCCCTGCGTTGTAAAGGCTCGATCCCCCATCCCGCGATTGTACGCTGCCGCCTCTCGTCCAAGAACCCCGTTCCAGGCGACCCGAAACAAGATGGAACGGCATTTCCGGATTCCTCAGCGCCAGACGCCGCGGAGCTCGCTGACGCCGCCCAGCCCGCCTCCCCGGCCGGTGCCCGGAAGCTTTCGGGCTCCTCGATTCTTGCCATGAACCTCACGGAGTAGAGGAGGAGATTCTGTAGATCAAGATCATCACGCGTCGATTCCGGTTCCTGCCGATCGCGTCGTCATTGTTCCCCAGGAGCATTTCACGCTGGCCGGCGACATTGATCACCAGTGGAACGCCTTCCCCGAACCAGCGCGGGGTGTCAATGCGGTCCAGGATCGACGAGAGGAATCCGCTGTGTCGCTCGCGGATCACCCGCTTAAAGGCCTCCGTGATCTCCCAAGCTCTGTCTCTCGATAGGGCTAAATTGTAGTCCACAGAGCCTATAGCATCCGCGTGGCCTTCAAAGCGGATGCGGAGTTCGGGCGAGGAGATCATGTGCTGCGCAATAGGCTCCAGCTGCTCCAAGTAGAAACTGAAAGGCACACTCGTGGTATCGAAGTCGAAAAGGGCGAAGATTTCTTCTCGTACCATGGCCGAAACTTCGCTCAAGGAAAACGGCTGCTCCTCGGTGGCAAAGACCCGGCCCAAACTGTCCTCCACCGTCACGCGGCAAAGAATCGGTACGTCCACGGGAGGAGGCGAACCGCTGAGGCAACGGCCATCCCAATACGCGCGACGTAGGAGCCCGCGCTGAACATCTTCGGGCACCGCTCCCTGCATCTCGAACAGGTCCTCGTTGGATTGCCGAAGCCGCAAACGCCACGTGCGCAGGGGAAGGCAGGAATGAATGCGGAGGTCGAAGGCCGGGACCTGAGTTCGCGGGTCCCTCTCGATGATCGTCGGGAGGACTTTCAAATCCATAGGACCGAACAACAGTTTTTCGAACTCGCGGCTGGTCCCCATTTCGACACGACGATTCTCCTCTGTGATCCACAGCCAGTCCTGTTCGCTTTCCGGGCGGCGCTGGATTCGACGTCGGAAAATGTCATGGGCCGTGGAGATCCGGATGCGCCTTTCAGGTACGCCCAGTTTCACCAACTGCAGCTTGACCTGCCTCGCCCGCCCCTCGGCTACGGCCCTTCCCGCCCCAGGCTCGGAAAGTGGGTCCACGTAGCCCTCGAGCAATAGAGTGGCGTCAGGATTTTCCCTCATTCGATCGGCGACAACCTCCAGGACAGCAGGCACCCCTTCACCGTGAAGATAGCTACCCGCGACGTTGGTGTCCCGTGGCGCGAAAAACACCATCGGGACCACGGGGACCGCAATCGACTGATAGCGGATGACCGAAACGGTGAAGCGGTCTCTTTCCGGAATGCGAAACGGCTCAGGATCAGCCCACTTTGGAATGGTGAAAATGGTCGAGAAGGACCGGTTGTTACGGCTCTCCGCCTCGGTCATCAGGTCCCCGGACAGAGGCAGGACCTCTGCAAGGACCCGGTAACGCCCCTGCACAAGCGTTCCCCAGGGGAAACGGTACATTCTTAGCCCGCCAGCAGGGACCGTCTCCCTGAATTGGCGGACGAGAATGTCTCCGTGGTAGCGTTTCAGCCCTTCTTCGGACATGGAGAGGAGGAGCGAATCCACCTGTGAGAGTTCCACCCGACAACTGTCCAAACAGAGCCATGCCAGTCGGAGCTGGAAGCCGGGAGCGTTTGCCTTGCCGTTGTTTCGGATCCTGACCTGGAGCTCCCCTTGCTCGGGGTTGTTGCGACCCGTGAGTCGGCGCGAGGGCATCAATTCGACCGGCTCGACCATCAGGTCTGGGCGCACGACACGGAACTTGCGGATCTGGGAGGAGCCGTGTCCCATTCGCACGTGGCCTGTCCGGTCAACCGCCGCCACACACCAATAATAGAGTTCCCCTTTCGGAAGCAAGCCGGAAACCAGGCCTGGATCATCGGTCCAGTGGTGGACGAGGAGTGAGTCGATCTCCGGGGCCTGGAAGTCGCCCGTTTTTGCGCGCCGCATGGCGGCGATCACCTTGTTTCGATCCACATCGGCAAGGACAAGGTATCTTATTTCGTCCCCCAGATCGGGGTCCTCGGCTTCCTCCCACCCAAAGTGGACGTTCGGCCCGTCGATCACGCCATCTTCAACTGGGCTGATCAGGGCAAAGGGTTCGGGACCTGCGGGGTATTGAGCCACGGTCGAACGTTCCGTCCAGCCCAGAGTAGGGCCATAGTCACTCCCGGCAAAGTCAAGCGCCAGATGGGAATTGCCCAATCCTCCCAGCGTCGGCATGCCCAGGCGTAGCGCGCTCGCCCCCAATCCCAGGCCAAAGGTCCACGATCCGAGGGAATTGTCCGGTCGGTAGCCGAACCGCAGGGAGACCAGGTCGTTCCAGATGAGCTCCCCGCCCAGTCCTCGATCAAGGAGACCTGACTCCTCCGCGCAGTATTGATAGGTGAGACACAAGGCCCAGCGCTCGTGTTTGGCTAGTCGAACGCTTGCCGCACCTGTCCAGAGTCGGGGCAGCCTTGGCCTTTGTGATTCGAAGGCCGTGGACCGGCCCACAAGATTCCCCAGGCTTCCGCCCAGGTGCACGTCGGCATACTCGAAAAGCCCCATCCCGAACGGCCCCAAAGAGAACCGGCCCAGGCGTAAGACGCCGCCCATGTTTGCGTGGACGCCCACACTGTTGTAGGTTGCCAGCTCGCTATAGACGGCCCTTATCCCCAATCCCAGGGCCAGATGGCGACGAAGCCAGGACGGCCCCAGCCAATCCAGCCGCTGGCCTATGGCCAGGTTGGCTACCGTATGGGAGGCAGAAACGGCTGCGTCCGCGCCTTCTGTGCTGTCCCATCGTGGCGAGCCGAAGTAGCGCAGCCCAACAGTGGCGAACGTCTTGTGGCTTCTTAGCCATCGGAATTGGCGGTGGAGTACCAGGGTGGCGTCGTACGTGTCTGCAAACCACCGGGTGTAGCCTACGGCCCAGCTCCATCGCCGGGAAAAGCCAAGAGCTGCAGGGTTGTAGAAAACGGCAAACGCGTCGTCTGTCAGCAACCCGTATCCTCCCAGGGCGGCTGGGCGTGTTCCAACGGGTATGCGCAGGAAAGGCAGACCTTCGTTCTGCCCGCTTGCAGCTGAAGGATTCCCGATTAGCAAAGCGAGGACAACAGGGAATGCAAATCGGGCACGCCTTATGGGCACCGTCGCCCTCCTCCACGTCTTCATGGCCATTCCCTCCCTCATCCGGTCATAGGGGAACACCCCTCGCCGATCTTCTCCCTCACTACCGAATGATGACAAACTTCAACCATTCGCGGATTGGGTCCGACTCCACTGTGAGAACGTAGATGCCTGGACCGACGAGGTTGCCATGGCTATCCCTCCCATCCCACGCTATCTCGTTCCATCCGGCCAAGAAAAACTGGTCCTGCGCCAGAACTACGACGACCCTACCAGAGATATCCAGGATCTTCACCGTGGCTGTTCGGTTCGAACTCAGCTTGAGCCGCACGATCAAATTCGGGTCCCTGCCAGGCCGGAAAACGTTGCGGGAGAGCAGCACATTATTGGCGCCCCGGATGATGACGTCAGCCGGCCGGGAGCGAAGCGTGCGCCCCAGTGGATCTTCAATAACCACCCAGAAGCGCAGCCTCTCACGTTCTCCCCGCGTCACCAGTTGGGTTCGAACAAACTTTTCCGGCAGGGTGAACGGGGTGCCCGCCACGAGTTCGGTACTGTCCCGCAACGGCCGACGCGGGTAATCGAAGATCTTGCTCCCATCTCCTAATTCCACCTCGACCCACCAACGGACCGCGGGAATATGCGTGAGTATGGTCACAGTCACAGAGTCACGTGGCTCAATCACGGGGGGTGCGACCATGATCTCCGGAGGAATTGGCTCGGGGGGCAATGCGTATAGGGTATCCGCAGCCCGGTTGTTTACCAGGACGGTATCCTCATCGTTTGCTATCCAGGCCACATTGACGAACCGTGTCGAAGTTCGATAAGGGTCGTATTCTGCCTTCAGCCTCAAGGTCGCTGCCCACGTATCGGCTGCTCTGAGCGCAGGAACGCGCCACATTAGCGTATCGCCACGGGCCTCGGTCGGCGGGGGCGAAGCTTCCATCAGTACGTAACCGGGAGGCAGGACATCAAACACCTCCGAACCCATGTGGAAATCGCCGCCTGCGTTACGAACGCGGATGATGTAGGTGAACGTTTCACCCGATGCCACGAAACCGATGGTGTCACCTACGGAGGGCGACACGTAATAAGAATCAACCACCGCATGTTTCCAAATCGAGGCATCCGGTCCTCCGCAGGGGGCGAGGTAGTGGGCTGTATCCCTTCCAGCCGCGGCGTACAGCTGAACCGACACGTCAAGAACCCTCCAGGAACAATTGAATTCCGGGTCGGGTGAACAGTAGGCAAGCCAGTAGTAGCTGCTGATGAGGGATAGGATCTTATCGTAGAACTGGTAGAGCGATTGCACATCGAGGCCGAACTCTGCCATGCCCCCTGTGGATGAAGCGATGGAGGTCAGCGATCGTTGGTCGACGTCGGATCCTATTCCAAGACAGTAAATCGAGACGCCCGCTTCCCTCGCGAGCGTCACAACATCCGAAGGCGTCCAATGACTCGCGTTGTCCCAACCGTCCGTGTAGAGGACTATGATCTTCGGTCCATCTATACCTGCAAGCATGCCTATGGCAGTATATAGTCCGTCGTACATGGCTGTGAATCCAGTGGCCGCATGTCCGGGGATCGAGGCCGCCACACGCGCAAGATCCGATGTGAGCGAGGAGACTATGGTCACTCCACCGCGGAAATGAACGATCCCGACCCGGTCGCCGGCCTGCAAGTTGGAAAGAAAGGCTAAGGAGGCGGCCTCAACTGTGCTCTCGTACCCGCCCATGCTACCGCTATAGTCCATTACCAGCACCACCGACACCGGCGGCCGCACGGTACGCACCTCTCGAATCCAGACCGGACCCGCCCTATACACATCTGAATAAGGGGGTAAGTGGGGTCCGCGAGGTGATATTCGAGCAGAGTCCGCCAGATTTCCGGAATTGGAAGCCCTAAGAGCGTGGTATCCCCCGCTCCAAGCCAGCGGCCTGTATCCGCAAGGCCGAGGACGGGCAGGCCGTTCTGATCCGTTATCGAAACGTAGCTGAGGATGGGGCATGGGAATCCCGCAGACTCAGCGCCGTCCGGGAGGCGATTTGGCAGAGTATCCGACAGCGTAACGCTGCGGATCACCACGTTGAGGCTCGTGATCCCCACCCGAACCCACAGGGTATCCGCATTGTTGGCCTCGTTCATCTCGCGGATCTGTTCACCCCGGTCGGCGATCACAACCAGCTGGTACCTGCCGGTATCGGAAGGTGTCCACTTTACCCAGGGCAGATCGCTCAACGATCGCGCCGGAAGGCCGTCGATGTGAATAGAGTCTGTGGGTACCGCGTCGACGTAAAGGGTCAACCAGAATGACCTGGCCGGCGCACCCCCTCTGTTGTGTACCCGGAGACTTAGGGAGGCGGGATATCCGGGCGATAGGACGTTCGCAGGAGGAATCCATTCGGGCACAAGGTCGGGAAGTGGGGGAATCTCTACGGGGAAGTGCAGTACGTACGGTGCGGATCGCACCTCTTTCAAGCGTGAGCCGCATGTGTTGTGAAGCTCGCCGGGGCGGGGCTCGGCAGGCCACGGCAGGTAAGTACGCACCAGAATGGCAAAGCTCGTCTGCGCCTCTATCCGGGGGATTACCCAGATCAGCGTGTCCTCCCTCGTTTCAAAAGTGTCGGGTTTTGAGGACACAAAACGCATCCCTGGGGGGAGGAAGTCCCATACCACAACGCTGTCCGCGGCCCAATTACCCGTATTGCGGACTGTGATTATGAACAATATCGAATCCGAGCCGAAATAGGCGCCGGTGACCAGTCTCTTGTCCGTCTGCGTCCGGGCTTGAAAAACCGCGATAACGTCCGCTGCGGAGGAACTCGCCCGATACCCGGGAGAGCGGATGGTCGCTACCCCTGTAAGGGTCCGCGTCTCCAATGCGTCCGGCGCGAGTCGTAGCCGCACCTCTACCTCGCCTCTTTCTCCCGGCCGGAGAGTCCCGATCGGAAAGATGGCCCATCGAAACTTGGAACCGGTGACAAACTCGGTGTCCGCTGCAGCCCTGCTTAAGGACACCAGCTCGGTGAAGTACTGGCCGGCCGCTTCATTAGGGCCGAAGAAATGTAGGATCACGCTATCCGCTGTGGAGGTCCCCGCATTGTGATATTCGACGCGGAAGGTAATAATCTGGTCGGCTGTTCTTACGGTCTCAGGACTCGCGGTCACCCGGAGTAGGAGAAACGGCTCCGCCAGAAGTTCGTGCTGATCCGCAAATTGAGCCTGGAGGGATCCGGAGAGAGCGGCCGTGGACAGACCGACCACCAGTACAATCGCCACTCCCCTGGCCGTAGCACCGCGATGCCTCAGGCGAACTCCACCTTCGTTCATGGCAAGCCTCCCTTCCCTAGCGTGGAATGCACCCCTCCCTCTTTGCACGCGGGCGGGAACGCCCTCCCCCGCAGCAATAAGGACCACCGTCCTCCGCACAGCTCGACGAAACGATCCGCTTCTCCTCCCTGTCCGTCCGCGCCTTCGCCTTTTCCCAAGCCAGGCCAGCGAGCCCTAGAACTACCTTTTTTCCTCCGGAATCATTTTGAACTCGACCCGCCGGTTCTTCTGTCGGTTTTCCTCGCTCGTGTTTTCGACCGCGGGCATGCTCTCCCCATAGCCCTTCGCCACGAGCCGGGAGGGGTCGATCCCATGTTCTACCAGGAACCGGCGCACGGACTCCGCTCGACGCTGACTCAGATCAAGGTTGTACTCCTCCGACCCGATGTCATCCGTATGCCCCTGGATTTCCATGCGCAAATTGGGGTACTTTTCGAGGAACTCGACTGCCTGGAGAAGGTCAGCCGTAGACTCTCGCCGGAGGCGGTCGCTATTGAAGTCGAAAAACACCAAGTTAGCCCTGAATTTGAAGCCAGCCTCCAGGTCAACTTTGGTTAGGGTCACTTCAATCGGCGTTTGCTCCGACTTCTTGGCCAAGACGAGCTTTTCGCTGAAAGGAGCATAACCCTCGGCCATGTAGAAGAGGCCGAAGTCTTTGCCCTCCGGTACATCCAACTCGACTTCCCCGGTGTACAAGTCCGTGTAAGCCTGCCCAACGATGCTACCATCCTGGAGGCGTTTGATCTGCAGTAACGCGGAGATCGGCTTGCCCGTGCTGGCATCCACCACCTTGCGCCGGATGCGCCTTGTCACCTTCACCGGATGCAGATGGAAATCCTTTATCAGCTCCCGATACGTGTCTTGTAGCCTTATGTCGTAACGAACCCCGTAGTCAACGTACCCCTGGGCCCTCGCCAAAACGCTGTACACACGAGCTGAGGGAAGTACCACCAAGTATTCCCCAGTCTCAGCATTGCTGTTCGTTACGGTCAAGTCTTCACCAGCGTCCAGCAAGCGAACGTGGATTTCGGCCGCGACAGGCTTGCGTGAATAGGCATCCAACACCTTCCCCTTCACTGTAGTGACCGGTTGGGGACGCATCTCCGGCGGGAGGTCGATTTCGTAGAGATCGAGGCCTCCGTACCCGCCGGGCATCGAGGAACAGAAATAGCCCTTACCGCCGGCTGCCGGGATCGAAAAATACTTCTCGTCCCCCATGCTGTTGATCCAGGGTCCGAGGTTCACGGCCGGTTCCCAGCCGGACTCAGTCCGACGCGCCATGTAGAGATCATAACCGCCGTACCCTCCAGGGCGATTCGAGGCGAAATACAAGGTCCGACCGTCACCGTGGATAAAGGGCGATACCTCGTCAAAGGGAGTATTCACCTCCGGCCCCAACCGAACGGCCTGGGTCCAACCCGTATCCGCCCAGGTCGAAAACCAGATATCCGTGCCCATTTCCGTCTCGCGGGAAAAATAAAGAGTCCGCCCATCCGCTGAGATACTGGGATGCGCCTCCCACCAGCGGCTATTGATGGCGGGACCCAGATTGCGCGGCTCAGACCAGGTCAACCCCACCAGATTGGCCACGTAGATGTCGCAGTGTCCGTAGCCCTCAGGATCGAAACATTTGGCGAAGTAGATACGCTGACCATCGGCCGAGACGCAGGGAGACCCTTCGTAGCCATCGGTGTTAACGGGTGGGCCCAGGTTTCTGGCCGCGGTCCACCGACCTTGGGTCCACACCGCTACGTAAAAGTCCTCGGTTCCCCTTGGCCCATCCGGGGTTAGCACAAACCCCACGCCCCCAATCCGGTTCGAGGTGAAGAAGAGACGGGTGCCATCCGCGGTCACGCTTGGGCTGAAGTCATCGTACCTTGAGTTCACGGACGGGCCCAGGTTTCTGGGCTGCGCTTTCCACTCGATCTTCCGCATGGGCTGCCCAGCCGGTTCTCTCTGCAAATAGACTTTCGCGTATACCTTCTTGGCCTGCTCCCTTAATCGCATGGCGTTGACCGCTTCCTCCGTCGACAACCCGACTACCCCGTGCCCCTTTTCTTGTCTCTCCCGGCCTATGGTCGATGGCGGGTCTGCGGGAGATTCGGTGGTCGAGCCTCTCGCCTCAGCGGCCGACTCATCCCTCGGCGACAGGGCCGCGGTGGCGTCGGGACAGTAGCGGAGGGCAAGCTCGACGCTCCGAGTGGCGTTCTCGGGCTCCCGGCTGCCCCGGTAATTCCTGGCCTCAGCCAGATGGCGTTCTGCCCATCTCTTCTCTCGCGGCTTCCCGTAGTGGTGCACAAAGGAAATCCCCCAGGCAAAGCGACCCGGAGTCTGGGTACTCCCCCACAGACCTTCAGCCGTGGGCAGCGTTTCCAGCCCCGTCGCCACCGCGCTGATCAGTTCCAGTCCCAGAAACGTTACGCGCGCGCCACCCGAAACGAGTTTCGAGTTGGCGTCGTAGCGAAGCGCCAATTCGAGGAAGTGGCTCGGTCGCACCTTGGCTCCAAGTGCGTACTCCGCACCTCTGAGCCAGCTGAACCCTCGAAGAGTCCAGCGTCCATCTCTGGCGGATGTTTTCTCCCGCCAGAGGAATCGAAAGTCGCCAGCCAATTCGAGCCAGGGGCTAACCTGAAGGCCGGCACCAAACAGCACAATTCTCGGTGGGCTTCCGCTCCGACGCGCCTTTCCCCAGGCGTCCAGGTTTAAGGTCGAGACCCCGAGAGCCAGCCCCGACGCCCGCACACAGCACCCGGCGGACAAACGGAGGTCATTCACCTCCGTCACCGCATCGTACAGGCCGGTAAGTCCAAGCCCAAGCCCCACGTGCTGTCCAAGCGGTAGGGCGCCGGCCACCGTGCCGCAGAGAACGCCGTGGGGCGGGGATCCACTCTGGCGAGGATGTGGCTCGGTGCGCAGGATGGTCTCGACTGCGAGCGGGGACCTCAGCAAAGAAACAGTGTGAAGGACCGATTGCGCCCGCGTGAACCACCCGCCCGACTGTCTGCCCACCTCGGTCCATTGTTAGTTACTGAAGGCCACGGTGGCGGGGTTCAACCGGAACGTTCCCGTTCCAGCGAGCCCGGCAACGGCGCCCGGAAAGGCCAGCTGAGAGGCTGTGGCCGGCCACAAGCAGGGGCTGCGTCGGGCCGGGCCAAACTCGCCGCAGTACCCCCAAACCCCCAATCCCGTGGTGCACAGAAGGTTCAGCAGAAAGAACCATCCCCTTCGCATCGCTTCTCCTCCCAAGGACTTGGCTCACCGCCACGGTTTCGGTTCAGCCCGGTCACAAACCGGCCCACCAGCGAACCTCGGGCATGTGGAGCGGGCGAGGGGCTGACATCGTAGGATCCAGCTCCTTCGATAAGACAATGGCCCAATCGATCGCGAACGACCCCCAGCGCAGGCCCAGTCCGAGGGCGAAACACGTATTGCCTCCACGAGGTGGCGTCAAGATCGAACCACCTATTCGAAAGGCCGATCCTCAACAAGGCACGTCCATCCCCGAAGGCCAGAGCGGCCGGATTTCGGAAGTACGTCTTCTCATCCTCGGCAAGGGTCAGCCACCTACCCCCGTTCCCGCGGATCGGACCGGCAGGAACTCGGGAACCTGGCATTTGGCCCGGATAGGCCATCCGCTGGGCGCCAATACCATCGCTCTCGCCACGGTTGGAACCCGTGTTCTTGGTCCTGCCCGAGGCATGGATCCCTCGGAGCGCGTCTGCACCCGGACCCGATCTCCGCGAGCGATCGTAGCCCTTTGCCTCATTCTAAACCAAAGGCGTATACCTCACTCGGCTCGACACCCATGGCCCCCAGCACGCCACGTACCAGATCTCTGCTTGCCTCCTGGGCCAGAGGATCGCCAGAGGACTGCAGTTTGCGCAGTTCTTCCAGCGCTTCCTGGTAGAGATCGAATGCACAAAGCACAAGGGAACGGAGGATGGGCAAGGAGATCGTATCCGCGACGGCCACCGAGTCGAGGACCGTCAAACGCTGGCTGAGTTCGATCACGGAGTCCTCTGGGAGCATCCGGAAAGCACAGACTTTTTCGATTACCGTGTCGTCATAGGGTGCGCGCACTATCCACGCATACGTCTCACCCGGTTCCACAACGCCCTCAGGAAGAACCAAACTATCTTCGACACAGACCCAGCTTCCGATCTTGCACGGGCCCCGGTATAGCGAGACCCGATACGCTGCAGAGGGCGGCTCCAAAGATCTCCACCGCAGACAGACGAGGCCCGGTCGCAGGGCGGAATTGCGCGGGGCTGTAATCACAAGGCGATCGCGGGCCAGGCCCACCTCTTCTCCTCGGACTGCGGCCGCCGAGAGGCGCTCCTCACCTCGCTGGCTACCCTCCACGATTCTCCGGAGCGCCTCCAGAACAGTTCTCCAGAACACAGAAGGTCTGGAACTCATCGCCACGATACAGTCCGCGACCCTCCCGCTGCAGTTGGCACACAGGTTGACAGGAATCCCCTGTTCCGAAAGGAGGATGACGTGGGCGTTAGGGCCGGTGACGACACTATCGTCAGCGGAAAGGGTCATCCCGGACTTCAAAGCTTCGCCCTTTGCACCCCGCGCGCCGCCGACGGCACGCGCCGCGCCCGAGGCGCTTGCGACGCGATACACTTGCGGCGCAGCGTACAAATACAGCGACAACGCTCCCACCAGCGCCATGGCGAATCCGACTCGTGCAGCGCCAAGACGTTCCTCCCCTTGCATGGCTCGTCCTCCCATGAGCTGGACGCTATCTGCGTCGAACCACGCCGGCTCTACCAGAGCAGCCAGTACAGTCTGTAGCCTCCTCGTTGACCCACCAAATGGTCACGGAGACTCCCCGCTCTCGCCAGTTGGAACGAATCCGCGATCAAGGTCTTGGTCGCGTCCGTAACAAGAACCCTTCGATCCGGATGCCTAGACAATAGTTTGGCCCTTTCCTGAGCGCGCTCGGCCACGTGGATCGTCTCTCCGAGAATCGCGTACTCCTTTTCTCCGATACGATTGAGGATCGTCCCCACGATCACAGGCCCCGTGTGAATCCCCACGTGCAAACGTAGAGAATCCGCGACCTCACCGATGCGTCGCTTCCACTCAGTGCGAAGGATATCGAAGACCTCGACCGCTTCCCGAGCTATCTCAGCGGCGCGGATCGCCTCGATTCGATCCTCCTGGGCGATGGGGACACCGCAGAACACAAGCATGCGACACCCGAAGAACCGATCGACTGCGCCCCTGCGGTCTCCTGCAAAAACCACCTTTTCCTGGATGGTATCGATGAAAGCATCTACGAGCCTGAACGCGTCGGCCTCCCGAAGAGCCCGCCTCTCGAGCAGATGCGAGAGACCATCGATGCCCAGGCAGACAACGGTCACCGTCTCGTGTTTGCCCCTTCCCGGCGCGATCAGTCGGTCCGGCGAGACGTCCTGCTCGAGGAGGGACATGAGGTGCGAGTGCGCTATCCTTGGCCCCCACAGTCTTTCGATTTCATCCTGGACCAACTCCACACGCAGGCTCTTGTAAAACACCATACCCAAGGCTGTGGCCCAGGCCAGGAGCGTCGGGCTCACCAAAGGCACCCACTGGGGTTTTCCCCAGACGTACAGGGCGAAGCCCAGCGACCAGTACAATAGGATGCCGCCAGACAGGAGACCGATAGCCCTGAGGAAGCTGAACCGCCAAAAGAGAAACATGGGAAGGCCCACAGCCAAGGCACAGGCAATCGCCCTGGACCAGAGACTCGGCGGCAGGACTTGCTCCCCGAGCAGATGGGCAGCCAGAATGTTGGCGTGGATCTCGATTCCCTCCGTGTACCCGGATGCGTCGACCGGGGTGCGATACCGGTCCCTTGCGTCATGGTGGCTTCCCCCGATCAGCACGATCCGTCCCCCCAGAGCGGCTCTCAGCGCCGCCGAATCCAGCTGCGCAATCACGTGGGCTGGGTACAGCCTCTGGAACGTTCTCCCCGGCGGTCCAACGAAGGGAATTGGCACGTCCTTGCCAATGTTTGTGGCTCTCAGGATTCGGGAAACTTGGGGGTCGATCGCGTTGCCACGGGATCTCAGGGACTTGCTGAGTGCACTTCTCATCCGAGCATCCCCGGAAAGTCCCCGGCTCACCAGGTAGACGGCTGTGGCAAAGGCGGGGCAGATGCCGTACTCGTCTGTGGCGACGAAGGGAAGGTAGCTGTAGCAGGTTCCCCTCCTCGTCACGAAGGTTGACTGGCCGATGGCGGGCACGATTGATCCCGCCGAGTCGGGGGGCAGGTATCTCTCGTCAGGTCTGTGCTCTTGGAAAAGCGGGGAGGCAGGGTGCGGTTCGACCTCAGAGACCAGCACCAGATTGGGGTACTTCCCGAGAACCTCCCGTAACCGCGCATCGGCCGCCGGGTCCTCGCTGGGCCTATCCAGTAAGAGGTCCATCCCAACGACTTTAGGCCCGGCCAACTCGATTCTCTCGATCAGCTGAGCCAAAGAGTCCCGAGGCACGACAGGACCCGCCCTCCATTTCCTGGCCGTTCGTTCGTCGACCTTCACGATGGCGATCTCGTCCGGACCGCGGAAAGGCCGTAGCGCCGTCCTGAAAACCATCCGCCAGCCGAGCACTCCGATCTCTCCGGCCCGCAGAAGCGCCCACAGCTGAGCGACCAGCAGGATCAGCAGGCCCGCCAACAGCTCGATGGAGAAGAACTTCAGGAAGACGCGGACAACCCTCGCTGTCTCCCTCTCTCGGGCGCGCTCTCTACGCGCTGAATCGGGCATTCTCGCCCCTCGATTTCTATTGGGCGTAAGTGGGTTCTTTGTCCGTACCGGCTGGAAAGCCACAAGCTGGAGCGTCCTTCCCCCATCGACCGTTCTAGTCCGGTCCGGTTGCCTACTCCGATGCGAGGTGGGAAAACGGGCGTGCCGGTCCGCCTACGTAGACGAAGGGGGCCCAAAAGAAGGGGTGGCAGTACCGGGGACTGCGGATAAAGTCCCTCTTGGCTCGTGCCAGAGCCTTGGCGGGATCGAGTCCGCTCTTGAACAGATAACTGTAGAAGTTCCCCATTAGCAGGGCCGAGGGCTCGTCCGCAATGCTCCACAGGGATACTACAAGCGCTTGCGTGCCGGCTAAGAAAAATGCGCGGCAGATGCCGTCCATCCCCTCGCCGCGGTAGAGTCTTCCTAAGGCTGTGTTGCAACAGGACAGGACGGCAAGCCTCAGGGGTAGGTCCAGTTGTGCGATCTCAGACACCGTGAGGTAACCGTCCGTGCCCGAACAGGGGGCCAGCGCGATCCCGCTGGCCTTCGGTGCGTCATTTAGCACCACAGCGTGGCTGGCGATGTGGAGTAGATCCGGGGCATTCTCTCCGGTCTGACGCATGATCTCCGTTTCACAGGCGGAGTCCCCGGTGAATACTTCCACATGAACTCCCTCCGCATACCGGCGTATCAGTTCCGCCTCCAGGCGACTAAAGGGCAGCGGAGCGAGGCTAATTTCTCCGAGGTCCGTGGCACCAGGAACGGGAAGGTCATCCCTGTTGCGGCCTCCGTATTGAGAGAGTGGCAGCCGGCTTGGGTAGGAGGCATCGGCAAGAAGCGTCATACGGGGACTGGTCGCCACGCGTCCAATTGCTGAGGACCTCGGAGCTTGCCGCAAGTAGATTCGCACCGAGGGGGCATAGGCTATCTGCGCCGATTCTCCGAGGTAAGGGAAGGCCTAAAACGCAAGTTGCTGCCCCTCGAGCTTCGGGAAGAGAACCTCGAAGGGCAGATAGCCCAGGATACCGTCGGGGACGATAATCACGTGCGGCTCACGGGGCGGGCTCTCGGGCAGGATGTCTGGGAGGAGCGCGTCGTACAGCTCCGTGGCTACCTCGGAGAACTGGAGCGCGTTTTGCCAGGTGTCCGCCCGTGGCCGGCTCAAGAGACCGTAAAGCACGCTAATCCGCTCGCGCAGAGCCGCCTCTGAGATCGACAAGCTTCTGGCCTGGAGGCGCCGTCTCTTGTCGAAGATGAACACGTGGATGGCCGTGGGAGCCACCACGTATTCGAGCAGGACCGCATCTTCTTCCAGCTCTTGGGCGAGCAGATCGGAGAGAGCCCGCCCGTACCGAGCTAGTTCCGCAAAGTTCGTCACCTCAGGACCTGACACGGAGGAATCGGCCGGATCGCGGCCGAAAAGCTCGATCAGCACCCGCGCCTTATTCTTCTCGGCCACAGCGAAGGCCTGGTAGAGGCAGGCGGCGTCTTCGGCAGACAGGGCTAGGAGGCAACCAACCAGCTCCGCGTAGACCTCGTACCGCTGACTTAGGAAGCCCAGCTTGAAATCCTCACGGCTAAGGGGATTCCGCATCTTTTCGATGAGGGATACCGATTCCACCAGGAGGTTCCGCGCCCGACCATAGTCCCCTCGCGCCAGGAAAGTGAGGGCTTCCTGGTACAGCACCCGCCACCGCAACTCGGGAAGTGCTTCCCCGAGACTATCGCGCACCGAAGCGAAGAGCCGTTCGGCCGTCTCATAGTCCCCGTTTCGGGCACGAATGGCCGCCATGTTGGTCAGGGCAAGAAGCCTGGCCTGCGTATCTCGCCTCTTCTGCGCGAGCTCAGCAACCGTAATGTAGAGGCTCTCCGCCAGGGCATGATCGCCTTTCCGATGCAGGCACGCGGCCCAGTTCGCGAGGGCCTCCAGGTATCGCAGGGTGTCTGCCGATCGGAGAGCGAGAGTCCCGGCCTCCTTGTGCATGCGGATAGCCATTTCTTCATTTCCATCCAGCGCATGAAGCACGCCGAGCGTGGAGAGCACCTCGGCCACCAGACCCGGGCTATGCTTCTCATCGATCAGGAGGCGGGCTCGCGAGCAGACCTCGATCCCCTCCCTCGCCTTGCCCAAGACGCCGAGGGCGTACGCTTGGTTTACGACGGCGGCGACGTGTAGCGGGGGGCGTTCCTTTGAAAGCCGCGAGGCTTCCGCATAATCCTCCAGGGCTTTCTCCACTTGCCCGAGGCGAAAGTAGGCATTTCCTCTCTTCAGGTACAGGAGAGCCTTCAGAGTATCAGGCATATCGGGACAAGCGCGCAAACCCTCGGCGCTTGCTGCCACCACCGCGTGGTGGCTGCCCTCAAGTTCCAATAGGTCCACTTTCTCCCACGCGATCTCGCCGCAGGCGCGCGACCAGCCCCTCTCCAGAGCGTAAGCTTGGAGCCTGTTCAACTTGTCCTGGCACTTCCGATAGCCCGGCTCAGCCCGTCCCACAGACCAGACGACGGAGGCGATCGTGCAAAGCAGGTCCTCGCTGGGCACACTTGAGAGGTTCTCCAGAACCACCCCTAGTACCGAATCGGCCCTCGACGGCTTCGCCCTTCGGACAAAGACCGAGGCAAGAGCGACGTGCATTCGGACGTCCTCTTGTTTCCAATGTCCGGAGGAGGGAAGTGGGTAGCATCTGGCCACGTGGAAAAGTTCGTCATCAGAGCCATATCGGTATGCCAGCCAGAACCTCTCCCTCAGAATCCGCTTGGCAAGATCCAGGGAATCCGCTTCCAGAGCGTGTGTGTACGCGCGCTCCCACCAATCGCGCGCCATGTTCCTTGTGACCGGAGAGGTCGCAAGCGAGGTAGCCCTCTCAAACGCAAGGCGAGCCTGGAAGGCACTTCCCAGACATGTCCCGATTGCTTCCGCGGCGACGTACAGGGTATCCGCCCGCGCCACATCCCCCCTCTTCTGGAATCCACGCGCCTTTCGCAGGAGGAGGTGGAGCAGGGGCTGAGCGAAGCCGCAAGTGGCGCTCCGTCCGCACTCATCGGCTGTCACTGCCTGCGCTATCCTCTCAAGACCTGAAACGACGGAAGGAAGATCATCAGCAAGCACCCCTGTAGATAGCTGGCATAGAAGGACCGGGACCCGGTCGCAGGTACTTCCTTTGCTGTCTGGCAAGGACGACAACTTGGAAGAAAGCTGCCGAAGGGAAGATTTGTCCGGAGATGCCCACCGGCCAAGCAGAGTGGCGAGGTATCACAGTACCGCCGAGGGCTGGTTCTGGGAAGCTCCGTTCCGAAGGCCTATCGAAGCTGCCCAACCCAGGAAAAGGACCGCCCCGGCCGTATCCCCTTTTTGCAGACTGCACTCCCCCCATTTCCATCCGAGGTAGAGAACGTGATCCGCAGCTCTGGAGGACAACGACTCGGGCAGGGAAGGAAGAAACTCCTCAGAGGTCTCAAGCCATTTCAATGCTTCGGACTTGGCGGGTAACCACGAGCTACGATCCGCCCTCTCCAACCGCGCGTGGATCTCTTGGCCCGTACGAAACCATTCGCCTACGGGCCATTGGGCCCCGCATTCTGTAGACACCCAAACAAGACAAGAGGCGAGACAACTACTGAGCACCACCCGCCTCATCGCTCCCCTCTGGACCCTTCGTAGAAGCGCATTGCAGTTTACACTGGTGCTGTACTTGAGTCAAGGATTTTTTTGACGGCGTAAAGGACATGCCGGCGCGGTCGGGGGCCTGGGCCAGCGAGCCATACGATCGGTCATCGAAAAACTTACCCACAAACGGCATCAAGTTCGCAGATCGAGTCGGCCGCCGCCCACGCGGTAGCTGTGCAAACGAAGCGTTTCGTACTGCCTTTCAAAGATCCACAGCAGAGGTTCCGCGGGACAAGATTCCGGGCGTGGTTTCCCCTCTACGGCAGCGCGATATCCTCAGCTCCATCGACCAGCCCCCCCGACCCTCCTCGGGAATGCGTCAGTTCCGGATCCTCAGCCGCAGCCGAGCGGGCCGTAGGCCTTCTGCAGAAGCCACGATCTCCACGCGGCCGGCTTTCCCGCTCGTCTCCAACAGAATCGAAGCGATCCCAGCCTCGGCCGCAACCGGATTTTCCCCAATCAGACGGGCCGGCCCCGCGACCCGGAAGAGGACCTTATCGTGCGCCGTCGGTACAAGCGTGCCTTCCGCGTCCTCGACCCGGGCATGGACAAAAACCAGGTCCTTCATCCCGGCTGCAAGGGGAACCCCATCGGTAGCAGCGACCAAGCCGAGCCTGGAAGGCGTACCCGGGGTACGAATCCGATGCGAGGCCGCGGGACGACCGCCAAGGAAACCGACGGCCTCAAGCACGCCTGGCTCGAACCGTTCCAGCTCGAAGACGAAGGGCGGTGAGGTAAGGTATTGGGAGAAGGAATCACGTTGAACCCCCTGGATCCCCACCACTTGTCCGTTCAGGAGGAGCTGAACCGCCTCGCAATTGCTGAAGACCTTTACACGCAGCGGCGAGGCCTCCGTCCAGTAAGAAGCGATGAAGACCATGGGTTCGCCGTAAGGATGCCCCGGCTCCCGCTGGCTGCGGAAGAAGTAGTAGCCGTACTTCGGGAGGCGAAAAATGTCCATGACTCCAGAGGCCTCGATCGTCGTATCGTAGCCCCGATTGTAGTCGTACATGACCCACACGGCGTCGCCGATGGCACAGGTGGAACGATTGTCATTGTGCGCTTCCTGGAAGTTCATTGCCTGCTGCAGAAGACGAATCTCGCCATCCCGTCGACGCTGGCGGCTGTTCCGCTCCGCCGGCTCCAGATCACGGAAGCCTGGCTGATCGAATCCAGCGTTCTGGGCGTAATACTCCCAGTCGCCGTACTCGCTCACGAGGCAGGGGATCGAGCTTCCCTTTCGCTCGTGGCACCCGCCGTGCTGTCGGGCCTGGAGAAAGACGTCGTAAACCCCTTCGATCCAGCCAGCTGTGAAGCACTGGTCGCCTGGGTACTCCTCGTGCGCCGCCTGGTGGAGAGCCCGCATGAGGTCCGGGTCCATCCACGTCTCGTTCAGCGAAACCTCCCACAGCACCACCGAGGGGTGATTGCGATCGCGGCGGATCATGGCCCGGGCATCTTCCAGGACGCGCTGTCGGAAGACCTCATTCCCCAGAAACTGCCAGCCCGGAATGGCATCCATTACCAGCAGGCCGAGCTCATCGCATGCCTCCAGGAAAGCCGGCGCCTGAGGATAGTGCGAGAGCCGGACGAAATCAAAACCCGCCTGCTTGATCCGTACAGCATCCCTCTTCTGGGCGTGGTCCGGAACGGCATATCCCACGTACGGATACTCCTGGTGTCGATTGGTCCCCCGGAGGTAGAGCTTTCGCCCGTTAATCCAGAAACCGTCGGACCTAAGAGAGATGGTGCGGATGCCTACGCGCGTCCAAACCTCATCGCACACGCGGGCGTCCCGGAGAATGCGCGAGCGGAGCCGATAGAGATAGGGACGCTCCGGGTCCCACAATTGCGGATCTCGAACTTCGCCCCTCTGAACGATGTGGCGATCGGCGCCTGCGCCGAGGGATACCGCCGGCGACAGCAGCCTCAGGACCGTTCTCCCTCGTTCATCGTAGAGCTCGTTGACGACGCGAAACGTCTGACGATCCGCGGACTGGTTTACCACATGGGTTTGCACCCACAGGGTTGCCTTACTGTCCGAAACATCCTCCGTCCGCACAAACACCCCGCCGCCAGCGACTTTCCCCGCGGTTACCGCCTCGCTGATGTGCAGAGGATCCAGGATGTGCAACTTCACGTTCCGATAGAGGCCGCCGTACCAGCAGAAGTCCAGTTCCCGTAACGGCTTGCCCGGGGGAACTTCCGGATTATCTCGGTTGTCGAGGCGAACGACTATGACGTTCCGTTCTCCGAAACGGGCGTCCTCGGTGAGGTCTACAGTGAAAGGCAAATACCCGCCGTAGTGGGTGAGCTTGTGCCTCCCGTTCACCCACACGTCGGCCACGCTCATTGCGCCCTCGAACTCCACCACGATCCGGCGGCCCCGAAACTTTGGCGAAAGGCGGAAGGATTTCCGGTACCAGCAGATTCCTTGCCACATGTCATTGACGACCAGGGGCTCGATCCGCGGCGTGTGGGGCAGACGAACGACCTCCCACTCGTCATCGGGGAAATCGGCAGCGGCGAACCGGTCCGTGCTTCCCTCCTCGGGCTTGCAAAGATAAAAACGCCAGTCGGCATTGAAGTCGACAGCGCGCTTGAATCGCACATCACCGCCGGATGGCGCCACGGGTCCAAGTAGAGCCGCCCACAGGAGAAGCAAGCGTAATGGGGGCCTCCTGATGCTCACCATGAGGCACACCCCGGCGCAGCAATACAGGGCTTAACCCCCGTTGCCGGCTCCAGCCCCTCCGCTTCGGCTCGAACGAAGATCTCCCCGGGCGAGCAGGAAGCCCGGATAAGGGCCGCAGCCACTCCAGCCTCCGCCTCAACCACGGGAGGGCTCACGAGGTACCCGGCCCCTTGAACGGAGAAGCGGATCTTGCGCCCGTCGTTCGGCACCGGCGTGCCCCTCTCGTCGACCACCGTCGCGTAGGCGAAGAAGAGGTCCTCACCGTCGGCCAGGGCTGGTTCCGGCATCTCGAAGCTCACCACGAGCCTCTTCCCCACGCCCGGCGTGAGCCTGCGGTGCTCAGTCACTCTTCTCCCCCCTAAGAGGCCCACCGCGCGCAGCTCGCCAGGCTCCCAAGGGACACTTTCGAAGACAAAGGGCGGGTGCAACAGGTGGTGCGATCGGGCCGAGGCGTCCGGGCGACCCTGGGCGATCCGCCTCCCGTTGAGGTACAGGTCCACCCGTTCGCAATTGCTGAAGACCGTGACCGTTCGCGGCGAATCCTCCGTCCAGTAATTGGCGATGTAGACTACTGGGCCTGGACCAAGGGGAGGCTCAAGAAGCGGGGAGGCCTGGCTCTGGAAGAAGTAGTACGAGAACTTCGGGATGCGGAAATAGTCGAGGACGCCCGAAGGGTAACGCTGAAAATCGATCGCAACCCAAAGGCCGTCCCCACACAGATGGGGAAGAGACCGGTTCAGATTCAGGGATTCCCAGTGATTCAGGGCTTGCCGGAGCATGGCCACCTCACCGTCCCTGCGATCCACGTCGCTCGTGCTGTGCGGACCTCCGTAGTCCCAATGGCCATATTCGCTGATTACCAGGGGGGTGGGGCCCTGATAGTCCCGGGCGCCGTGCTGGCTGGCGCACAGGAAGACGTCGTAGATCTCGGGAAACTTCCATCCCGCCACGAAGCACTGGTCGCCAGGATATTCCTCGTGGCCGATGCGCACCGCGGTGCGGGCGAAGCCCGAATCGTAGTCCGTCTCGTTAAGCGAAAGCTCCCAGAGGATCACGCAGGGATGGTTTCGGTCCCGGCGAATGAGCTCGCGCATCGTGCGGAAGGAGTTCTCCCGAAACTTGGGACCACCGATGTACTGGAATCCGGGGATGCAATCCATGACCAAGAGGCCCAGCTCGTCGCACGCGTCCAAGAAAGCCGGGTCCTGGGGATTGTGAGAGCTTCGTACGTACTGGAAGCCCGCGCGCTTGAGCCTGGCCGCGTCCCGGCGATGTGCGGTGTTCGGCACCGCCCAGCCCACGTAGGGATACTCCTGCACGCGATTGGCACCCATGAACACCACGCGCCTGCCGTTGAGGAAGAACCCCTCCCGGGTGAACGCAAAGCGGCGAATGCCGATGCGGGTGAACACGGCGTCTGCCAAGCGCTGGCCATCGTAGACTTCTGACCGCAGCTGGTAGAGATACGGGCGGTCAGGATCCCAAAGGTGAGGGAATTTCACCATCAGAGTCTGCACGAATTCGTGATCGCGGCCCGGGGGCATCTGGTGCGCAGACTCCGCCAGGGCGACTTCCCGTCCTTTCGCGTCCAGCAATCTGGTCCGCAAGATGCAGTTCACAAGGCGGCTCGATTCATTCAGGATGTGGGTTTTGACCTGCACCAGAGCCTCGGCGTCGGACACTTTGGGGTAGGTGACAAACACCCCGCCGCCCGCTACGCGGTCGGCAAGCTGAGGATCGGTAATGTGTAGGCTGTCCGTCACGTGAAGCCAAACGTCTCGGTAAAGGCCGCCGAAGCTGATCCAGCCGCCGTAGGCCGGAATGTCTGGGCTCCAGCGATTGTCCACCCGAACCGCAACCCAATTCGGTTTGGCAAACTGGGCAAGATCGGTGATGTCGACCAGGAAAGGCAGATAAGCCCCCTCGTGTCGGATAAGGTGCGTGCCGTTTACCCAGACGTCGGCAACCTGGTCTGCGCCTTCAAATTCAAGATACAGCTTGTGCCCCCGAAGAGAATCCGGCAGCACGAAGCTCTTCCGGTACCAGCTGACCCCTGCGTTGGGTTGCGGCCAGGCCGGTCGCAACGGGAGAAGCCCAGGCGAGTGGGGAAGGTGCACAACTTCCCACTGCGAGTCCTCGAAGGCCGGAAGGCAAGCTGTCTGAGGATCCAATTCCCCTCGGAAGAAGCGCCAATCCCGGTTGAACTTGATCTTCTGCCGAGGCCACACAGCCTCAAGCGCCCAGCCCGTCCTCATCGGACAGAACTCCCCCCACACCACCGCGCACAAGCCCAGTGTCAGCCTCAACCAGCGAGCCATTACATCTCACCTCAAGAGTGCTACCTTCCGCACAGCCCAATCCCTTCCTGCCGATATGCGAAAGAGGTAGATGCCGCTGGGCCACCTTCCCCCGTCCCAACGGATTTGATGGACTCCAGGACCGCGCCAGCCTTCCTCGAACCGTTCGACACAGCGGCCTGCAAGATCGAAGACTTCCACCCGCACTCGTGCGGGTATTTTCAATTGGTACGAGATCCGGACTTCCTGCCGAAACGGGTTGGGGTACGCCTCGCCGAGAGAGAAATCCAGGGGGCACGGAGCCACTTGCCGCACTCCCGACGACGTCCGGGGCCGGAAGTAGTCCCAGTGCAAAGTGGTGTCCCCTCGCGCCAGAAGAGTCGCCGTGAACACTAGCTTTCGGTTAGCCGGGAGGTCTTCCCACCCCTCCTCGCCCGCGTTCTCGATGTAGAAACGGTATTTGAGGGTGTCGCCCACCTGCACAGCCGATCGGGGGATGACGCAGATACCGGACCAGAAGGAGCCGCTGGCGACGCTGTATAGTTCCCGCTGCAGAATCAGCCTGGACGAACTCCAGCTGAGCTTGCCGCCGGAGGGGAGGCTGTCGCCCCGAACTGCCAGGGGCCCGTTCCGCTGCGGGTCGAAGATCCCCGCCTCGATGGCCTTGAGCATGTTCACCCGAAAGTAAAGGGTGACCGAATCGGGATGTATGAGATAGGGGCGCCAGTACTGCGGCCTAGCCTCACTGGACGAATTGAAGAACTGCAGGGGCAAGGTTGTGTCGCGGGGTCCGACCACCAAAACCCTCTCCCCTGCCGTGTTTTCCCCGACCGGGATCACCGGTCCCTCCCATCCCAGGCGCTGGAAGGTGCCCCGAGAGAGCGTGAAGCCCGTCCAGAACTTGAAATCCAACCGATCGCCTGGATACATCGGGAAGGTGACTTCCCAGTAGTCGCCACCCCGGTTTGTCAGAATCAGCTCCGAATTCGCGTCCCAGGTGACCTTCCGCCCATCCGGCAGGCGATCAACGGAGTACCCGCTCACGCTGCCCCGGATCTGGGCTACGTGATGTGGGCGAAATGTGTCGGCCAGAGTGGCGGTGTTCAGGCGAAGCGTCACCTGCACGGGCTCCAGCTGCGGCAGTTCCTCACCGAAGACCCCCATGGAAGAGAGAGCGTTGCCCTGGAAGTCGAACAGGGCGTTGTTCTCCCATGGGGAGCCGAGTTGCGGAATGGAGATATACTCAGGGGCCCAGTAGCAAACGCCGATGCCTCGGCCGCCCGGAACGCTGCGAACGATCCGGATCACTTCCCGTAGAAAAGCCGCCTGCCCCTCGACCGACGCCGGGTAGCCGGGGAGAAGTTGACTGGAGCTGCCCACGATGTTCGTCACCTGGTCGTACCCCTGAAGGGTCCAGGGGTAAGCAGTTTCCACGACCATTATGTCTTTGCCGTAGCGGATCGCCAGGTCGTTAAGATTGGTCTGGAGGGCACTCAAGTTACCGTGCCACCAGGGGTAGTAGGACAGGCCGATGACGTCGAACTCTACCCCCTGGGCCAGGAGACGGTCAAAGAACCACCGCGCCCCGGCATTGTCCCCACCGCGGTCGATGTGGATCATGACGCGGATGGAGTCGGCACCGGGTCCTGCGCCGCGCAATCCCTCCTCCGCCGCCCTGATGAGCTCCGCGAGATTCTGCCACTGTTGCGGCGTGTCGTATCGCCCTCCTACCCGTCCGTCGTTCCAGAGCATCCCGCCCGTGATCTCGTTACCGATCTGGACCAGGTCGGGGCGGGTACCCTGGGCGATAAGGGCAGCCACTACGCGACGCGTGTACTGCCGCACGCTGTCCTTCAAAGCGGGAAAGGAGAGGCCGCTCCACGCGGCCGGCTTGTACTGTTTGCCAGGATCAGCCCAGGTGTCCGAGTAGTGGAAATTGAGCAGGAATGTAAACCCTTTGGTTCGCAGCCGGCGCGCCATGGCCAGCGTACGTTCGAGGCCGCAGTACCCGTCCCGCGGCGTGTGCCACAGGCGCAAACGGATCAGATTGAAACCGTGGTCGGCGAAGATCTGAAGCGGGTCCTTTACCTTGCCGCTGTCCCGGTACACGCCCCCGCGATCCTCGATTTGCGGAATGAAGGAAACATCCCCTCCCTTCCACAGAACCCCCTGCGCCACCCCCTCCTCGCCCAGCTGGGTTGCCAGAAGGAAAACCAGCGCACAGAGAGCTTGCTTCAACCGTCGTCCTCCCGCACCGAAACGGAGCCGCGTGACGTTGCCCGTGGAAGCACTCCCCCGCCAAAGTGCCCCCAGCCGCTTTGCGTGGGGCAAGGTCCCGAATCGCGCACGACCCTGCCCCACGTGACCCCGATACGAGACCTGAGAAAGCCTTCAGGCCGAGGCCCCTACTTGACCAGGGTGACCTTGCGTATCTGGGTGAAGGAGCCGGCCTCCATCCGCACCACGAAGACGCCACTGGGGAGCGGGCGACCCGTGTCGTCGCGACCGTCCCACTGCAGCATGTAGCGTCCCGGCTTCTGACGCGCATCCACCAGGGTACGGATCTTCTCACCTCGCAGGTTGAACACCTCGATCCGAACCTCGCTCTCACGGGCCACCGCGTAGCGGATTGTGGTGACCGGATTGAATGGGTTCGGGTAGTTCTGCTCCAGCTGGAACGCCACCGGCGAGACCGGGGCGTTCGGCTCTCTGACCGCCGTCGGCGTCCAGAGGTCGGGCGGATCCTCCACCAAGAGATTGCTATCCCGCCACGGGACTACCGGCAGCGAATAGGCCGAGGGCCACTCGATAGTCCCGTCGGCGTGCACAGCCACGGGACGAATGAACTGCCAATAGCTTCGCCCTTTGGTGAAGCCGCCGCCGTTCTGGATGCGAGCTCCGGTGGCGGTCGAATAGGTGACCCGATAGCCCACATCGAACGGGAAAGGTGGGTTCAGGTGGATCGTCGCCGAGTAGACCATGTCGCCGTCCGGGTCAGAGAGCATAATGGGCGTATTGCTGTAGATTCCCTGGCCCTGGGTCAAGGGGATCAGACAGCCAGCGAATTGCACCCACACCGTGTCCAATCCCGGGCGGAAAAGAGGATTGGACGGATTGGTCTCGACCATGGTGGCCGGGGTCATGTCGACGTTGAACGTCAGGTCCAAAGGCGTCTCGATCACTCCTTCGGGGGGCAGCCCGTTGAAGTAATGCCAGTCGAAGCCGTAGTCACCCGGCACCATCTGCTGCGTCTGGCTCGTGTAGGTGTAGTAGCGGTTGCCCGAGCCCGTTACGCAGGGTTCCTCCCAGTAACGAATGGGCGGTGTCAGATCGAGGCCGCGCAGATAGTTCGGGCTGCTCGGGTTTGCCCGCGAGTCGTCCCAAAGGAGCACGTACTTGTACTCCAGCTGCGCTCCCGGGGCCTTGATAAACGTCTCCTGAGCCACCCATAGTTTGAGCAACGGCACATAAGTGAGGACGATCGGGTTGTTGATATCCCAGGCACGGGCGCCGTCTAAGACGACGCGGTCGCCCACGTTTCGGTCAAAGAGGCCCAGCTTCTCCAACCCGTCGGTCTTGATCTGCCAGGTGAGGGTCGCTTCCACTACATTGCCGCCCGTGGGCTTCTGGTCATTGAAGTAGACCCAATGGAGCGTGGTGTCTACGGGTCCTGAGTACCGGAAGTAGCGGTTCGGCCTGCTCTCCCAGTATTCGGAGCCGTTGCGGAGGACCACAAACTTGTAGTTCTGCCACTCTCCGCCCTTGACGGAGTCCTTGTGAATGTAGGCTGCTCCGGAGAAGAAGGCCCCGCCGTCAGCGCTGCCTACTTCTCGCGTGAGCGGGAAGTTGACGTCCCAGGTATTGGTTGGGTCCAGAGGCTTTCCGCCGCGCACGACAACCTGGTCCTTGTCGGGATTGAACTCCCTCGTCTCCATCAGGGCGGCCATGTTCACCCGGAAGTACACGACAAAGCTGTCGGCCTTTACCTCCCAGGGACGCCAGTACTGGGCACGCTCCGTTTCCGCCCCGTTGTAGAACTGCAGAGCGACCACGGTGTCGCGCTGCCCGGCGATGAAGTAGCGGTTCCCACCGCTGTTCACGGGGTCAGCTGGACGGATAGGCCCTTCCCAACCGTTCCAGAAGAACGTGCCCGTCGTCGCGTTGAATCCCGTCCAGAACTTGTACTTCAGCTGGGCGCCGGGCGTCATCTGGAACGTGACTTCCCAGTAATCGCCGCCCACGTTGTGGAGCACGATTCCGGTGTTGGCGTCCCAGGTTGGCGCCGGCACAACCTGCCCGGACACCACTTCGCCTCGCAGCTGGACCACATGGTGGGGTCGGAGCGTGTCGCGGTTGGTCGCCGTATTCAGCCTCATCGTGACGTTGATGTACTGGGCCAGCGCAGGCGTGGCAGCCAGGAAAACCAAGGCTGCGCCAATCCCCCCTACCCTCCGCGCAACGCGTTTGCCACTCATCGCTACTCCCTCCGTCTAGGTTCAATTTCACTCTCCCTCATCGGTCGACAAGGGCCGCGAGGGGACTACCCGGCACCATTCGGCTCCATAGCATGGACCCTTGTCCCTCACCTCCTTTCGTCAAAAAGCGATCTCAATGCTGAAATGACTTACCGGGCCGAGGTATCGGAAATCCTGGTACGCGTAGGCGAGGCAAAGCCGGGTGCGCGACGGCGACGGGAGTCGCAGCCCGGCCCCGAACGTCGGCCCCTTCTCCCGATCCGGCAGGAAAAGTTCGTTAAAGCCGCCCCAGAGGAAGACGACGTTGTCGAGGGCGGCCACCTGCGCGCCCACGTTCACGTAGTGCGCATTGTCGTTTGGGTTCACGCCGTCTACCGCCAGGGTCAGCACGGTGCCCGGCGCCAGCCGCCAGTCCCAGGACACCCCCAGCCGCAGGACAATGGGCAGATCGAAGCGATCGGTCTTCAGCTCGGCCACAATCTCATCGTTGTTCCCCTCCTGCGAAGGTGCGATGTCCACGTAGGAGTTGAGATCTTCGCCCCGAATCTGCATCTTGGTTCCCACGTTGGACACGCTCATCCCGAAGCGCACCCCTCGAAACGGGGTGACGAAGAGCGTCCCCACGTCGAAAGCCACGCCACCGGCCGAGCTGTGAAAGATGCGCTCGGTCACGTACTTCACGCTGCCGCCGATGGAGAACCGATCGGTGAGGCTGCTTGCGAACGTGAAACCGATGGCTGTGCTGGCCGCCGTAAAGGTCTCCCCTGTCCCCATCTGCGCCTCAGGAGTGGTCACTTCCATTTCCTCCGTGCGCAGGGACGTTACGCTGATTCCGCCCACACCGATTCTCGCCACGGGCAGGGCAAAGGCCACGTACGTGTAATCGAGGCCAGGCAGCCAGGGCGAATGGTGGACGAAGAGGGTGCGTCGCGAAAGGAGAGCTGCGGCACCGGGATTCCAGAACAGGGCCGACCCGTCATCCGCCAGCGATGAGAACGCGCTCCCCATTGCCACGGCTTTCGCCCCCACAGGGATGCGCAAGAAGGCCGCCGCTGTGGTCCCAACCTTCTTCACCTGCTGGGCCCGCGTCGTTCCCGCCGCCCACAGCGACAGGCCAACGGCAAGCGCAAGGACTCTCTTCAGGACTCGCATTCTCCCTTCCGCCTCCTGATCACTTGATGATGGCGAAGGTCCCCGTCTTTTGCCCAATTCCGGGCGCATCCACGTGATAGATGTAGACTCCGTAGGAGATGTCCAGATTCTCCTTGCTCAGGACATCCCAGCGCTCGGTCCCATTCTCGAGAGGCGAGTCGTGTTCAATCTTGTCAATCAGCGTCCCGCTGACGTCGTAGATTCGGATGGTGCACTTCGGCGGCAGATTGATGAAATGGATCTCCCGCGGCCCGCGGCCGCTGCGGTAGGTGTTCTTCGGCTCCCAGGAGACTGTAGCGATGTAGGGATTGGGCACCACGCGGATCTTCTCCAGCTCCTGCCGCGCCTTTTCCTTCGAAAGCCTCGCTCCCTTTATCTTGAACCGATAGACGTCACGGGAAAGGAATGGCTTCTTGAGGTAAATGGTGAGCACATCACCCGGTTGCGGGTTTCTCTTCCCAGGCCTTGGGACCAGGTAGATCTGCCACGTGTACACCAGCTTGCCCCCGCGACCCGGCTCCAGAAGGAGAATGACGTCGGTATTGTCCGGCCTCCTGGGATCCACGGTGAGGCGACCGTCGTTGCCATCGAGCTCGGCAAAGGCGAAGGGCACCTCCGACCCATCCGCCAGATTAATCACCTTGAAGTTCACCGCCTTGGACCGCAGCCGGTAGAAGCCGATGGAAGTGTCCTTGGAGGTGCTCATCCCAACCTCACCGATGAGGATCCGGTAGTCGTTGGGACGCTTCTCCCCCTGGATGCCCACAAAGGTCACCGGGTCGAATGCGAAGGGGAACACATCCTCATGGTTCCAGCCCGACTTCGCGGTGTCCAGAGCCACTTGCTTCTCGTTCAAGAGCTTCAGCTGGATGCCATCGAAGACGGGCACTTCCTCCCCGCCCCGCACGCGCGGTGAGCGATCGATCACCGTCCTGTTCTCGGTCAAGTCCCGGACCGTGAAGCTCTTGGTCGTCAGGGTGTCCGACTTCTTGCCCCGGATCAGCGTGTCCTCGAAGGTGATCTCATATTCGTGGCCATCCAGAATTGCGCTCGGGTCGATCACCGTGATCTGGATGCTCCCTGTGGCGCTTCCAGCCACGTGCTCGAAGCTCTCTACCTCAGGGGGCAGATAACCCGCGGCCTTGGCGGTAGGCCGAACCATGACCACATTGCTGCCCAGCCGGATGTTGCCCTGGAGGTCCACGTCTACGCTGATGGGGGTCTCGGAGGGGGCAATGTTAGCGGCCGGAAAGCCCATGTCGTAGGCAGTGACCGCGTAGAAATAGCGCTGGCCGTTGACAAGGCCGCTATCCGTGTACACGTGGCGCAAGCCCGTGTCGTCGCCGAGGTAGAAGTGGACGCCCTTGAAGCCCACGGGATCGAATCCCTTGATTCCGTCGACGAGGTCAAACTGGGCGATGGGCTTGAGGAGGGTCCTCACCCCGTAGCCGTCGGTAATGATTTTCGCGTCGAGAAAGGCAGGATCCGTGGCGCGATAGATGCGGTAGCCTTCGAAATCATTTGCTGGACCACCGATGTCCGCAATGTAGCGGTCGACGGACCGCTCGGCGACATCGTCCCAGTAGAGGGTCACCTTTCCGTCTCCGGGCACGGCGCGGACCGTCACCTGGAGGGGCGCACGCGCGAACTGATAGTCCGCTGCGTAAGCTTTGAAGGCGTCCTCGAGCTTGCGGTCGACGCTGGCGATGTCCTGCGCCTTGGTCTGGCCGCCGCCGGCAATGGCCAGGGCAATGGCCATTCGCTGCCTCTGCCCCGGCTCCATCGGGAAAAAGCCGGAGGCAACGAAGGTGTCGTACTCCCCCGTGGGCCGCGGCACCTCAAAGTGGCCAGGGGACATGAAGTACTGGAACAGGTAGCGGTCCGGGGTGGTGTTGAGGGAGATATCGCCCACGGGGATCTGCACCGCTGAGGTCAGCCCAATCAGGTCCGTCTCGCTCACATCCGTCTTGTCGATGTTCGGCTCCCCTGGAAACTCGGTGCCCGCCCCAGAAGTCGGTACCCCGTCTGCCTCGCCTGGATCGCCCGTGCCCTTGACCCCGTCCATTCCCACATCGTCGTTGTCCGCATTCCAGTCGCCATCGTTGTCGAAGCCGTCGTCGCGTGACTCGTCCACCATCGGGGCAACCGTCTCGTAGGAGGCTGGCGTCCTCCATCCGGGCACGATGAACCCTCGCTTCAATGTGTCGCCCGGCTGGAAGGCCAAGTAGTTGATGTAGCGGACGGGGCCTTCGGTGCGGGTGATCTCGTCGTAGCGCCACCGGTGGAGGGAGTAGTTTTCGTCGATCAGGCCGTCGAGGTCGTCGTCCAGAAGATTGGCGGTCGTGTCTTCCTTCAGCTCGATGCCTTCGGGGGGCAGCTCAAACACCTTGCCCAGGCTCTTCACCCTACCGCCCCCCTCGGGGTAGGTGGTGATGATGCGCGCGAACGTCAGGGAATCGATCAGAACGATCTTGTCGCCCGGCTTCAGGCGGCGAGGTCGAAAGTCCTCGTCGCGGAAATGGGGTAAGAGCGTCTCCGGATCGCCCTGGATGCGGGCCAGAAGCTCCGGATATTGGTCCGCGTCCCCGTCGTTGTCGATCCCGTCCACCTCATTGCCCGGCGTCTCGATGTACTTGACCGCGGCCACGCCTACCGGGTCGCCCCCGAAGGCACTCGTGCCCACGCGATCGCTGTCGGTGAGGTAGGCGATGTCGGATTGCAGGTCAATGAAAGGCTGATCGTCGGTTCCGTCGCCACCGACGTAGTCGGCGAGGAAGATGAGAAATGCGGTCTTCGGGATCCGCCGCGTCCCGTCGTTCTTTACGTCGTGAATGAAGAACACCACGTCGTTGATCAAGACCTGCGTCCAGGCCATGGCGCGGACGTCCATAAGGATCCCCAATCCGCGGCGCTTTAGATCGGTGGAATCAGGATAGTATTCGAAGCGGTCGTAGAGGTCGTCGGAGCACCGGTAGTAGAGCTCTTGATCGGCATTGAAGACGTTCTTCCCGAAGTAGCCATTCCAGGAGCCGATCCAGCCGGGATCCACGGGATCATCCCACTTGTCCCTCCATCCTCCCTGAGAGGCAGGCGGCCACGTTTCAGGCTCCGTGCTTTTAGCCACGCGCAAGGGATCGAGCTCCGGGTTGAGAAAACCCGGCACGGGTTCAAAGGTCCACGATTTACCCTGGGGGCTGGTGCGCCAGGCGAATACGTCGACGATCTGCACCGTGTCTCCGTGCACGTCCCTAACTTCTCCCCCCACCCAGATGCCCACGATGGAGACGTAGATGCGATTCGTATTCTTGGGCCACTCGAAATTGACCGATTCGGGCACCTCCCGAGGGGCCCCGCTGTAGCCGGAGTTGAACACCGAGGCGCGGATGTTATTGCCGTCAATGTTTGAGAAGGCGCGGTACCGAATATCGCCGCGATGGTCGGAGGGGACATGGCGCAGGGCCTGCCCCCAGGCGCCCTCCCATCCCACGGTCATCACGAGGGCGCTGCAAAGAGTACGCAGCCAACCGGAAACTCTCATCCCTGCTTCGCCTCCCTTTAGCGCTTGCCTGCCGTCGACACCCTCACCCCGAGATGCACCTTACGCGGCTCGGAGTAAAAGTCGGGCCGGACGAACCAGCCGGGGTCCGCCTCCACCTGCTGGCGCTGCCGGAGGGTGAAATCTGGTTTGCCCGAGTCGGCCCACACACCCACGGGGTTCTTGGCGTCAAACAGGTTGTAGACCTCCAGGAACAGCTCGAAATCCAATCCCCGTAGCTTCACACGGCGGAACGCGTAGAGGTCGGTGGTGAAACGGGTGGGACGCCTGCGCGTGTTGGTGGCCAACCCAGCGATCACGTTCTGACCGGTCAGGGTCCCCGCCAGGATCTCCGGTGTGTAGGGCTGGCCGGACCAGTAGCGGCAGACGGCACTCATACCCCAGTTTTCCCGGCCGTAGTAAAGATTTGCGTTCAGGGTGTGCCGCTGGTCCCAGTCCAGGGGTGCCAGCTGCTTTTTCGGCTCCGCCCCCTGGGTCAGGGCGAAGTACTCGTCCTCGGGACTGGAGTTTGTGCCCTCGGCACGCTGGTAGGTGTAGTTCAGGTTGAACACAAGGTTGCGGCTGAAACGCTGCATCAAGCTAAGGGTGAGGCCGTGCACATTGGCAAAGTCCCTGTTGATGCGCTTGGTGTAGGTCACCCCGGCGGCGTAAGTGGGAATGGGCGGGCTCGTGGACACCCAATCGCGGATGTCCCGGTAGTACCCGGTTACGTCGATGGCAATGTCGTCCGTGAGCTGCTGGCGCAGGCCGAGCTCGTACATTGTGGTGCGCTGGGGATTCAAATCTGGGTTGCCGAAGGGCCCAGCGATCCCCTGTCCCTCCGTCAGCTTGATTTCGTCGCCCGCGTAGAGTTGGCTGTAGTCGGGGATCTGCTGGAAAATCCCGTACGAGAAATGGATGACACCGCGGTCGGTGATCGGATAGGCGATACCAAATCGCGGGCTCAGTTGCCACTTGGGTCTCGCCCTCCGGTACCAGAACCGCTTCCTCTCCTCCAGACTGTACCGGTTCTCGTCCGTCTGTTCCGCCAGGTCAATCGTCCCATTTCCGTTCCGGTCCCGGTAAATGTGATTGAGGCGAAGAGGCTTGTAGACGTTCGGGTCCTGCGGATCGGCCGGCACTTGGCCATTGGAATGGAAGTAGTCGAACCGGAGCCCCACGTTGATAACCACATCCTTGTATTCGATCTTATCCTGGATATAGGCTGCGTAGCGCTCGGGCGTGCGGCGAAATTTGCTGTGGTTAGGGGTGGAGGTCGGCTCAATGGCTGGACGGAAGGGCACAATTTGCCGTCCACTGGCATCGGTGGCCGGGACGAGGGTCAGATCCTCAAAGTCGATCCAGTCCCGCTGCGCCTCGACACCCAGCTTGACGAGATGCTGCGGATTGACCTGGCTTGTAAAATCCAGCTTGGCGATGGCCGTCTGGGTAGTGCGGGCGGATCGGTACAGGTCGGTTCCTGCCTTGAAGAACTTAAAGGAACCCGCCGTGAGGGAATCGGGGTGCACGTAGCGGGGATCGTAGGGGTCCTCGTACAAATAGGACTTGTCTTCATTCTTCTTCAGGGAGAGGGTGAGCTCGTAGAACGTGCGGCTGCTGAGTACGTGGGTGAGCTTGTTGATCACCGTGGCCCCGTAGCCGTAATAGTTCCTGCGCCCGTAAGGGTTAAGGCGATAGCTGTGGTTGTAGTAGTTGGCCTTGTAGCGGCTGCCGAGGAAATCGGTCTTGAGGCTGAGGGTTGGGCCGATCCGCCACTTGATCGCTCCCTGGGCACTCCAGCGATCCTGCGGATTCATCGGCACGGCGCTGCTGTCGCCACGCACAAGCACGGTGTCGCCCCCTACTATCCTGAGCCTCCCCTGAGGGCTGTACACATAGGGACCATAGAGCCAGCCCTCGTAGCTCAGCCGGCGACCGGTGAAAAAGTAGGTGAGTTTATCCCGCACGATGGGGCCGCTCACCACCGCCTGCACACTGTAGTCGGAAAAGGGATTGATGTGGTCGATGTGCCAGAAGATGTCCTTGTGTGTGGTCAGGTAGTCTCCGGAATAGGCCTCGACCTTGGCCGAGAACTCGTTCCCCCCGTCCTTCGTGACCACATTGATCACGCCGCTCATGGCATTGCCGTATTCGGCATTGAAAGCGCCGCTGACCACCTGGAGCTCTCGGATCGATTCGTTCTCCACCACCAGGGCCTGCGTGCGATAGTAGTCATCGGTAATGCTGATCCCATTGACCATGTACGCGATTTCCGAGGAGCGGCCACCCCGAATGTGAAAACCCCCGCCCGTATCGCGGATCACCCCCGCCTGGAGGACGAGAACATCGGTGACGTTCTGAACCGGGAGGGCGTCGATCTCCTCCGCTTGAACCCGCGCCTCCGAGGCGGTCAGGTCGCGCCGGACCAGCGGGCGCTCGGCCACGATCACCACCTGCTCGCCCTCGATCGCCGTGGGCTGCAGCTGAAAATCCACCGTCGTGGTGAGATCGGTGAGGACCTGTACCTCCTGCTGAACCACCGTCTGATAGCCGATGAACGAGGCTCGCAGGGTGTAGCGACCCGGCGGGACGCGCAGGATCAGGTAGTAGCCATCCTGGTCTGTCGCCGCCCCCATTGTGGTCCCCTCGATCGTCACGTTGGCGCCCGGCAGGGGCTCACCGGACTGGGCGTCGCGCACGTGCCCGACGATCTTGCCCCAGGTCTGGCCCCACCCCGGCGCCGTCAGAAAAGCCACCGCCGCAACGGGCGTTAGCCACCACAGGAAAATTCGGGACCTCATTTCCCTTTGCCCTCACTTGCTACCCGAACTGCGGCGAGCGACTGCAGCCGCTCGTCGTAACGGACAATCCGCACCTGCTCCCGAACCTGATCCAGGAGCTGCTTCCGCACACGGTCTCGCCAGAAGGGTTTCAGTGTGCGCTGAACTTCCGGAAGCGCTTCCTGGAAAGAAAGCCGCCGCGCAGGGAGCTTTTCCAGGCTCTTCAGAAAAAAGATCCGGGGTCCGACCCGGACCGGACCCAGCCAGCTTCCGACAGGCGCCGCGAATAGGCGGTCCGCAAACCCTCCAAGCTCCGCTCGTACGAAGAACCCGACCTCTCCGCCGCGCTCAGCGCTCCTTCGGTCGATGGAAAACCTCCGGGCCAATTGGCCGAAGTCCTCGCCCCTTTGCAGCCGGCGGGCCACCTCTTTGGCCGTCGCCGTGTCTTCAAGGGCGATCAGAGCTAGGCGGAGCCGTTCCGGCTGCTGAAACAGCTCAGGGTGGCCGTTGTAAAAGGCCAAGAGGGTATCAGGCGGAATCACGATCGCGCTGTCGATAGCGCTGGCCATCCTTTCCAGGAGATACCCTTCCCACGCCTCTGCCACCTTGGCCCGATAGTCGCGTCGGCGCTCCAGGCCCATTCTTTTCGCCTGTTCCAATAGGTGGGCTCGGATCACCAGGCCCGCGATGAAGTCCTGAAGGTTCTCGAGATTTCGGATCCAGCCCCGCTGGGTGGCGGAGGTAAAGCGAGCGTACTGAGCCAACGTGCGCACATCCCACCTTCCCAGCCTGGATCGCACGATCTCCCTGTTCCAGAGATCCCCCTGTTCAAGAAGAGCCGGCCACTCCTCGGGGGAAAGCGAAGGCATGGTCCGGAGCTGATCGTAAACCCTCTGGAGGGTTTCGGGGTTGAACCGGATGTCCAGGTAAAGGCGGAGGGAATCGGCGTGGGCCTGGGCCACTCGCTTGCGCTTCTGGTAGAGGGCGTAGCTGAGAAGGTTATCCCGATGCTTCCGATACTCGGTCTCGATAAGGAAAGGGTTGGTGACCCGATCCTCGACACGCAGTACGCTGTATCCCTGCGCGGTGCGCACGGGCCCGACGAGCTCCCCGACGACAGCCGTGTAGGCCGCCTCTTCAAACGCTGGGTCCATGTCGCCTACGGAGAAATACCCAAGATCGCCCCCTGTGTCCCGCAGCTGGGGATCGGTGAAGACCTGAGGCGCCAACTGCTCAAAAGTTGCCCCACGGCGCAGGGCGATCAGCAGGCTCTCCGCCTCCGCCCTCGAGGCCGCGTAGAGGTGGCGCGCCCGGACGCGGGTGTTCAATCGCCGGTAGAGCTCCATTAGCTCCTCTTCGGACACCCTGACACGCGGGAAAACCCTCTCCTCAAGGTAGCCGTCGAGGAGCTCCTGGATACGGATTCTCTCCAGCTCGAACCGTCCTGTGGAATCACGGTCGTAGCTGCGCCGTCGAGCTTCGATGAGGAGCAGCTCTTCTTCGATCATCTGGTCGAGGAGGCGTCGGCGCGTCTGCAGGTTGTCTGGCAGGGAGAGACGCTGGCGGAGAGAGGAAAGTCGGCGCGAAAATTCCTGCGCCGTGATGGCTCGGCGCCCGACGACCGCCAGGACCTCGCCGCGCTCACGGGCACAGGCCAGCAAGACGGCCACCGCGAACCCCCACACGAGGACACGGAACCGCCGCCCCACCGGCTGAGGCGAACGTCCGCACCCACTGGCCGGTACACAGCCGCCCATGGGGCACCCTCCCTTCAAGGCCCTGGCCGAACACCTGTCAACGATACAATGACGGTCTCAACACCGCAATCCTGTTTCCGTTGTAAAACCGTTGGCTTGGCTTCACCCAACCTGCGCCGGGGGCCGCAAGGCAAACCTTCTCCCCACGGGACAAATGGCTTGACAGGCGCAAGCCCCAGGCCTAAATTAACTTCGGAGAGGGGATAAGCGCTTCCGTGTGCGAATGTAGGGGCGACGGACGAGCTCTTACCACGGAGGAGGGCTGCCTCAGGTTCGATGGCGACGATCCAGGAAAAGCGCCAGGCCGTACAAAGGATCCTCCAGAGCAGGGAGTTCGAAAACTCTCCGGTATCGGCCAGACTTCTCCAGTACCTGTGCGACTGCGCCCTGAGAGAGACCACACCTAAAGAAACGACGATCGCCATCGAGGTGTTCGGGAAAGACCCGAGCTTCGATTCGAGCAAAGATTCCACCGTCCGCTATCACGTCCACCTGCTTCGTCGCAAGCTCCACAAGTACTACCAGGAGGAGGGGCGCCACGAGAAGCTGCGCGTGGTCATCCCGAAGGGGCACTACCGCATTGACTTCACGCCGGCGCCGAAGAGCCTGCCATCGCGAGTCGGATCGCTTGTCCCGGTCATTCGGAAATGGTCTTTAGCCATTATTGGTGTATTGCTGGGAGTCGTAGCGATACTTGCGCTTCTCCTCGTCCGTTCCACAAAGCCGCCCGTCGGTCAGATTCGTTGGCCCCAGCCCGTCAGGCCGGACGACAAAATCTGGGCTCCGTTCTTCGCCAATGGCTACCCGGTGCTACTCGTGGTGGGCGACGATTTTCTTCTCGACGAGTACTGCCCGGAGTACCAACGCTATCGGCAGATCCGCGATTGGCAGATCGACTCCGAAAATGACCTCGCCGAATTCCTCGTCCGCTTCCCGAACGCGCGCCTATGGAAGTCGGAGATCACCGGCTTTCCCGTCAATGGCATCTGGAACCTGATGGATCTCCTTCCCATCATCTACCAGTTCCAGCCGAACGTGACCGTGGCGATGTCTTCGAGCCTGACGCTGGAGCAGCTCCGCGGCCACAACATGATCTACTTCGGCGAGTTCAAGAACCTCCGTATCCTCAACAAGATCTTCAATCGCCTCCCTGTACGCTACCAATACCATCCGGAGGAAGAGCTTTATCTTCTGAACGACCGCGGTGATACAACTCAGGCGTTTCACCGGATCCAGGCACCCTACGCCGCGCGGGATAAGTACAACATCGATTATTCGATGCTGGTGAAGATGCCGGGGTTGGTAGGTGAGAACCTGATGTTCATCGTCGGATTTGGGTACAGCGGCCGACTGGAGAGGACAAAGATGCTGGCCGACTCGGCCCTCCGTGCCGCGTTCGTCAAGCAGGTGGAAAAGCTTGTGGGACGCTTTCCCCCGTACTTCGTGGCCCTTTTCGAGGTCAAGAGCATCGAGCGGACCGGCTTCAGCAACGAGCTCAGGTACTTCCGCGAGCTCCCGCCGGACTTTTTCAGTCCCTAGCGGTCACATCTTGCCCTGAAGAGCCGGGGCTTCGGGTATGGGGGCAGGGACCGTCGCACCGCTCTTCTCGATCACCCGCATCCTCCTCCACGCACCCCCCAAAAACCGGAATAGGAAGCTGAGACCAAGCACGCTGATGTACACGGAGGCGATTGTCCACGCAGCGCAAAGGCCCATCCCCAGATGCACTACAGCCACGTAGGTGGGGACGATGAAGAGCAGCCCCGAGGCGACCAGAATCATCCGGAGGACAAACCGGGTATCGCCTGCCCCTTTGAGCGCCGAGGCGAAGATCACGTTCATCGTGTCGAACACGGAGTAGGCCGCGACAAAGCGGAGCAAGACGCGAGCCGCCTGCCGTATGGCGTCGAAATCGGCGGGGTCGCTTTGGGCTGCGAAGGGAGCCAAGAACATGTCCGGCACCGCCACGTACAATACGGCCACCGCGGCCATGTACGCGAAGGTCAGGTGAAAGGCAGAATAGGTGCTGCGTTCAGCCAGATCCACACGCTCTTCCCCCAGCCGCTGGCCTACAAGGATCGACACCGCTGTACCGAAACCGATCATTGGCATAAAGGCCAGCGTGTTGATATTGAAGGCGATGTTGGTGGCGGCAAGTGCCGCTGTACCCAGCTTGCCGACAACCATCACGAAGGCAGCAAACCCAGCCACGTCCAGAAACAACTGTAGCCCGTGCGGTACCCCGAAATGGAGCAGCCGACGGAACAGATCCGGTTCCAGACGCCACCCGGAGAAGGTGTGATAGCGCTCCCTGTACTCGGGCCTGGCAATGAGGACAAGGTAGATTGTAAATGCCAGCACCCCCGACGCCACCGTGGCCAACGCAGCCCCGCGCACGCCAAGCGCCGGAAGTCCCAGCTTGCCGAAGATGAGGAGATAGTCGAGAAGAAGGTTGCTCCCCGTCTCCACCAGATTGATGACCATAACGGGCACGGTACGCCCGATCCCCAAGAAAAACCCGCTGAGGGCGGAAGACGCGATCGGAGGGAAGGAGCCCAGACAGAGGATGCGGAAGTACTCTACTTCAAACTCCTGCACCTGCGGATCGTGGCCCGCTAAGGCGAAGAGGGGACGAGCTACAGGGACAAAAAGCAACAGCACGATCCCACCCAGAAGCGAAACGTACATCCCCTGCCACACGGAGGGCCCAATTCGCTCCCAGCGGCCAGCGCCGAAATACTGGGCAACGAAGGTGCTCACGTAGCCTGCCGTGCCAATGAAGATACTCATGATCGTGTAATTGAGCATCCCGGCGGGGCTTGCCGCAGCGACCGCTGCCGGAGAGTACCACATGAGGAACATCCGATCTACGAAGTGCTGGATGGCCCAGGCACCCGAACTGAGCACCAGGGGAATCGCCAGGGAAAGAACCTCCCGGTATCCCCCTTCCTCCCAGTATCGCCTACCGAGCGGGAATGACCATCCGAAGAACAGACGCCTCCACTTTTGCCAGCCCATGCCTCCACCCCGCTTTCTTGCGCCACTCCATGCCCGCTGAACCGTACCCGACATGACCGCGCGGCTCCCCACCAAGGGACGGGCTCGCATTCCCTTGGACCAGGG
>JAPDPT010000011.1:0-23319 GCA_034506315.1 candidate division KSB1 bacterium
TTGGTTGTACAGCATGATACGTCAGTACTCGTGCGATTCGCCCCGCCCCTGGTTGCGCTCGGCTCATTGCTCCCGCATCGCCTGTTCCAAAGGCACGTAGGGAAGATCAAACGCTTCTGCAACTCCCTTGTACGTCACCTTCCCGAAGTAGATGTTGACTCCCTTTGCCAGCTCTGGATCGGTCTCGATCGCCTTGCGGTAGCCCAGATCGGCCAGCTTCAGGGCGTAGGGCAGCGTCGCGTTTGTCAACGCAATGGTGGAGGTCATCGGTACTGCGCCGGGCATGTTGGCGACCCCGTAATGGATCACACCGTCGACGATGTAGGTGGGATCAGCGTGGGTAGTTGGCCGAATGGTCTCCACGCAGCCGCCCTGATCGACGGCCACGTCCACGATGACCGAGCCCGGCTTCATCAGCTTGAGCATCTCGCGGGTGATGAGTTTCGGGGCCTTGGCGCCGGGGATAAGCACCGCCCCGATCACGAGGTCGGCCTGGGCAATGGACTTGCGGATGGTCTCCGGATTGGAGATAAGCGTCTTGACGTTCTTCGGCATCACGTCGTCCAGGTAGCGCAGGCGCTCCAAGTTGACATCCAGAATGGTCACCTGCGCACCCATCCCGGCGGCCATCTTGGCCGCATTCATTCCCACTACCCCTCCTCCCAGGATCACGACGTGCGCTGGCTCGACACCCGGCACACCCGACAGGAGAATCCCTTTGCCCCCGGAGACCTTTTCCAGGCACTTGGCCCCCTCCTGCACAGCCATCCGCCCGGCGACCTCGCTCATGGGAATCAGGAGAGGCAGGGAACCATCGGCTTTCTGTACGGTCTCGTAGGCGATGGCCACACAGCGGGAGCGAATCATGGCCTCGGTGAGCTCGCGGGAGGCGGCGAAGTGGAAATAGGTGAACACCACCTGCCCTTCGCGAATGAGGTCGTATTCCTGGGGCAACGGCTCTTTGACCTTGACCACCATCTCCGCCCGGGCGTAAATCTCGCGCGGATCCTCCACGACCTGGGCGCCCGAACGTCTGTAGTCGTCATCTTCAAATCCGCTTCCTAAACCGGCCCCCTTTTCGACCAAGACCGTGTGGCCGTGGTGTGTCATCACCTCCACACCCACGGGGGTCATTGCCACGCGATTCTCATTGGCTTTGATCTCTTTCGGCACGCCGACGATCATATCCTCCTCCTAAACCGAGTTCAACCTGCCTCCGGCAAGAGCAGGACGGTCAAACGATTCGACCGGTCCAGAAGCCAGCTTGCCACCTCCGCGACCTGCTCCGTGCGCACCGCATCGATTGCCGCGGCCACCTCGTCGAGGCTCACGTACTCACCCAGGTAGATCTCCATTCGGGCTAAGCGGCTCATGCGGCTGCCCGTGTTCTCAAGGCCGAGGAGCAAGCTCCCCTTGAGCTGGCGTTTGGTCCGCTCGACCTCCTGCTCAGAAATCCCCCCATCGCGGACGGCGTCCAGTTGCCTGTGGATCAGTCCCAGGGTTTCCTCCACCGCCGAGAGGTCCGTGGCTGCGTACACCCCAAAGGTGCCCGTGTCGAATAGGAAATCCGCAAACGAGTAGATTGAGTAGGCGAGGCCCCGGGCCTCCCGCACCTCCTGAAAGAGCCTCGAGCTCATTCCTCCGCCGAGGAGCGTGTCCAGCACCAGAAGGGGGAACTTTTGCGCGCTGGCATACGGAAGACCCCGTCCCCCTACGCACACGTGGACCTGCTGACAGTTGCGGTCGACGAAGCGTAGTTCATTAGGGCGGAAGGGAGGCACAGCGGCCAGGTGCCGAGCCCCACCATCCGGGACGTCCTGAAAATGGGCCTCGACCAGATCCACCAACCTCTCGTGCTCCAGGTTTCCTGCGGCAGCGATGACCAGACGGTTGGCCGTGTAGTGCTGGCGGAAGTAGGTGAGCAGGGTTTCCCGGTTCATCCTCTCCACGTTCTGAGGTGTACCGTGGATCTCCTGAGCGAGGGGGTGGCCGTCAAAGGCTGCCTGATAGAATCGCTCGAAGACCACTTCCTCGGGGGTCTCCTCGAACTGGCGGATCTCGGAGAGGATCACCTGTTTTTCCCGTTCGATGTCCTCCTCGTCCAGGAGGGCGTGCAAGAGCAGATCGCTCAGCACGTCGATGGCGAGCTCGAGGTCTTCGTCCAGCACATGGGCACTGAAGCAGCAGAGCTCCTTGGTTGTGAAGGCGTTGAGGCTGCCCCCCACCGACTCGATGGATTCGGCAATCTCCCGTGCCGAGCGCCGGGCGGTCCCCTTGAAGACCATATGCTCGAGGAAATGGGACACGCCGTTGATTTCGGGGCTCTCGTCGCGGGAGCCCGTCTCCACCCATACCCCCAGGGCTACAGAGCGGACATTCGAAATGCGCTCGCTGACGATCCGCAGGCCATTCGGAAGTACGGTGCGCTGGTAACCGCTTGCGTCCGTGACCAAAACTTCACCTTGGGCTTCGCCGATCCTGCCCCCTGCCGTGCCGTCTCTCGCCGCCGCGAACCGGTGCCTTGCCTCGCTCCGCTCGTCCCCCTGCTTCCTGGCCTGCCCCCTCTTCCTTCGGTAACAGGGCCTTGCGACTGAAGTCCAGCTTGCCGTTCGTGTCGATGCCGATGAGCTTGACCTCAATCTCGTCCCCAACCTTCAGGACGTCCTCCACGCGCCGCACCCGATGATGCTCGAGTTCGGAAATGTGCAGCAGCCCCTCCTTACCGGGCGAAATCTCGATGAAGGCGCCGAAGTTGGTGATCCGCTTGACCTTACCGATGTAGACCTTGCCGATCTCGGGGACCTCGGTAATGCGCTCGATCATCTCCTTTGCGCGCTGACAAGCCTCCGGATCCGTGGACGCGATGTGGACCGTGCCGTCATCTTCGATGTCCACGGTGGCGCCGGTCTTCTCTATGATCTCACGGATCGTCTTGCCTCCGGGACCGATCACGAGCCCGATCTGGTCGACGCCGATGTGGATCGTCACGATCCTGGGCGCATAGGGCGAAAGCTCCGGACGTGGCGCCGGTAGGGTCGCGTTCATCACCTCAAGGATGTGCATCCGAGCTTCGCGCGCCTTGGCCAGCGCTCTGGACATCACTTCGACCGGCACACCGCTGATCTTCAAGTCCATCTGAACGGCCGTAACGCCCAGCTTGGAGCCGGCCACCTTGAAGTCCATGTCCCCAAAGTGGTCTTCCTCGCCCAGGATATCGGTCAATAGGAGGTACTCCCCGTTCTCGCGGACCAGCCCCATGGCGATGCCCGCTACGGCGTCCTTCACGGGAACGCCCGCGTCCATTAGGGACAGCGATCCGGCACAAACCGTGGCCATCGAGGAAGATCCGTTGGATTCGAGGATGTCCGAAACCACCCGGATCGTGTACGGGAAGACTTCCTCCGAGGGGATCATGGGTTTTAGAGCCCTCTCGGCCAGGCTACCATGGCCGATCTCTCGGCGACTTGGACCTCGCAGGGGACGAACCTCACCCACACTGAAGGGCGGGAAATTGTAATGAAGCATGTAGCTCTTGAAGAAGTCCCCCTCCAGCTCCTCCATTTTTTGTTCGTCCATCTTGGTGCCCAGGGTGGTGGCGGCCAGGGCCTGCGTTTGACCGCGGCAAAAGAGGGCGGAGCCGTGCGCCCTTGGCAGCACACCCACTTCGCAGGAGACGGGCCTGATCTCGTCCAGCTGGCGGCCGTCGATGCGGCGACGCTCCTCCACGATCATCCGCCGCACCTTAGCCTTCTGCATTTCCGTGACGACCTCAACGACGGCCTGCTCGCTGTCGGGGAACGTCTCGCTGAGCTCCTGCACAACGCGGTCCACCAGGTTCTGGAGGAACTGCTTGCGCTGGGTCTTGTCGGCGATGCGGATGGCCTCGTCCAAGGGCTGGTCGGCGCGCTCGCGGATTGCCACCAGGAGGGCCTCGTCGATTACCTCCGGCTCGAGGCTAATCTTCTCCCGCCCGCAATCCTCGCGCAGTTGCAGCTGCAGCTCGATGGACGGCCGGATTCCCCGCTCGTGGGCAAATTCGAGCGCGCGCAGGAGATCTTCCTCCGGTACTTCCCGCGCCTCCCCTTCCACCATCACGATGGAGTCGGCGGTGCCCGCCACCACGATATCCATGTCGCTGCGTTCCAGCTCCTCGTAGGTGGGGTTCAGGATGAACTTGCCGCCGATCCTGCCCACCCGCGCCGCACCGACAGGGCCTCCGAAGGGGATGTCCGAGATCATGAGGGCCGCGGAGGCCCCAATGATCCCCAGAATATCCGGATCGTTCATGCGATCCGCGGAGAGGACCCATACGATCACCTGCACTTCCCGATGCAGCTCCTTCGGGAAGAGGGGACGGATCGGGCGATCGATCAGACGCGAGCTCAGCACCTCCGATTCCGTCGGCTTGCCCTCCCTCTTGAAGAAGCCGCCCGGGATACGGCCGGCGGCGTACGCTTTCTCCCGGTATTCCACGCTCAGGGGGAAGAATCCCTGGGGTGGGATCTCCACATCGGACAGAGTAGCGGTGGCCAGAACGACCGTCTCGCCGTACTGTACCCACACAGAGCCATTGGCCTGTCGGGCCACCTTGCCGCTCTGCAGCAACAGCCTTCGGCCCCCGATTTCGGTTGACCTCTCGTAAATCATCGTGCCTCCGTTACTCCAAACCGCTCACGGTTTCCGTTGTTGCCCACGGTCTTAGGCCCCCATAGGGAACCAAAAAGGGCGGCCTCTCTGACAACATACGGGCCGCCCGTCCCTCACCGGCTCGACGCTCCCGACGGAGTCGCTGCGCTCTCCGTCTTGGCCTCCTCCACGGGCTTGGGCTTCGGTTCGGCAATGTCCTCCAGCGTGAACTTCAGTTGGTCCAGCGTGTTCTCCGCCACCAGGATCACGGGCCCTTCCGGTTGTCCCAGGGCGTAGACGCCGTCTTTGGCCTTCTTGCCGATGCGCAGATCGGCGAGCAGCTCCCCCTTGCGGAACATCTTGACGCGGATGGCAGGCCTGTCCAGACCGTAGGCGGCCAGGTTCGTCGCCCTCTCGCTGATGAATTCCTTTGCGCGCAGCCCATTGACGGTGCCCGCAATGCTGGACAGACGCCAGTTCTTGGCCTTCCGGCGCTCCGGCTCGAGCACCTGCCATTCCCCGGCCGAGTCCTTGGCGCACACGATGGTCAGCTCGGGATACATCAACACGGTGCTGTCCACATCCGTCGAGAGGAACTCGTACAGCTTCTTCTCTCGCAGGTCAGTGAGCGTCAAACGGAGCTCGCGAACGAAGGACGAATCCACCAGGAAGACCGGCAGACGGCCGTCGTCGTGGGCGTAGTACTTGTCGTCTTTCTTCTTTCCGATCAGCAGGGTCTTTCGCGCTCCTTCTTCGCCCAGGATGAGGTCGACACGGACGTAGGGTTTGTCCAGGCCGTACGCCGCAAGGTCCTTCGGCGCCTCGTCCACGAACTCCCTGGCGGTCGCATTCCGGATTCGGCTGAGCACATCGTCCAGCTTGTACCGATCCGCCAGGGCCTCGAGGGGTCGACGGATCTTCCACCGGTCGCCCTCACGCGTCAGCTCGAAGGTGCCATGGGGATTGGTCAGATGGAGCGCCGTGACCTTCTCGCGCTCGAATGGCAGCACCCTCTTGTCGCGCAGGTTGTACAGGGTCTTCTGGGCATGGGACAACAGGCTTGTCGTTGTGGTGAAGACGCGATTTTCCCGATTGAGGCGTGCGAAGACATAGGAACCGGTGGGGGTCTTCTCCCCGATGTGCAGCGTATCGGCCCCGGCGTTGTGGACCAGCACCATTTCGTACTGGGGCGGTTCGAGTCCGTAGTCAGCAAAGCGAACGTTCCCCTCTGCCACAGTACGGTAGCGCTTAGCCCAGCGGAAGGTACCAAGGACCCCTTCCACCGTGCTCTTGTCGGCCGCAGTGCGGATGGGTTCGGTGATCGTCCATTCCTGCCCTTCCTTCACGAGACGAATGCCGGAAGGCCGGATCAAGATTTCCCGGATGCTGTCGGGCTCTGCGGCCAGTACCTTCTCCTCTTTCTCCTTGGCCTCCTTCGCCTTTTCCGAACGCTTCACGTCACCCCAATACACGACGGCGAAGAGTGCAACGAGTATCCCTGCCAGAATCGCCGTGGTTCGGAACCTCATCGTCTTCTCCGCCCTTGCCTGTTTCTCCGCTGAAATCGAATCGCCCTGTTGCCTTGTGGGCCGACGTTCCGGCCTGGCACACCTACCGCAGCTCTACCCTTTGCGCTCGAGCCGCTCGATCTCCTCGTCGATCTCGCGCAGCCGTTCCTCCAGTTCCTTCTGGAGTCGACGAAGCCACGCCAGCCTTTCTTCTCGACCCGGCGCGCAGCACGGACAGCACCAGTGCATCCCCCACCAACCGCCGGAGAACCCAAAGCCGCCAAATCCGTGCCCGTGCACCCAGCCCATATTCCTCGCCTCCTGGGATCACCTTCGTTTCCAGTAGATGCCTGCTCCGGCCCCCAGAACGGCCAGAGGCATCAGCACGACGGTCACCCAGAAGATCAGCCTTGACTGGCTGCGGGTGAGATTGACACGCCGGTCCTCAGGATCTTTTGGCCGGATCGAGATGAGGTCCTCCTGCTCGGCAAGCCAGCTCACAGCGTTCATGAACAGGTCACCATTACCCTGGACGCGGTAGTAGGTGTTGGAGGCAAAGTCGGAGTCCCCAAAGACCACAAGGCGGGTCTTGGTGCGAACCGGCCGCAGCTCATCCTCTCCCGATCTCGGCGTGGTCTCCTCGGCCTCCTTCTCGTAGGCTACAGCCACGGGTACTGGCCCGGGGAGATCCTTGCCCTCGTCGTAGCGGACCATCCCACCCCGGCTCAGAGGCTCGGTTTCGCCCCAGGCGTTGCTGCTGGTCTTCACCAGTTCGGTGACCGTGGCTCCCACGGGCGCATTGGTGGCCTTGCGCACCGAGCGGGCGTAGGGATAGATGGTCATGAGCTGGAAATTCTGGGTAATGGCGTGCGAGGTGTACTGCGTGGCAATGGGCATCGCTGGCCCGGCCCCAAAAAGCCGGCCAATACCCGAGGCATCCACGACGACGTTCTTCCCCACCTCGATGCCCCACTCGCCGAGGAGATTCACATACTCATCCGGGGACTCCGGGTCAAGAAGGAACAGAGCCTTTCCGCCCTTCTTGAGATAATCCCGGATCATGCTCGCCTCGTTCTCCAGAAGGGCTGTCTTCGGCCCAGCCACGACCAAGAGGGCACAGTCGTCGGGTACATGGTCTTTCTCCGCCAGGAGGATCTTCTCCACATCGTAGTTCTCGTTGCGGAGGAGCTTCCTCACGGCGTCGTATCCCTCCCGGTCCGTAGCCTCAATGTCCTTCTCCCCATGGCCGGTGAGGAAGTAGATCTTCTTGTTCTCCTTGCGCGTCACCTTGATGAGGGCGTTGGTAAGATCCTGCTCGGTGCGGGTCGTGATCCGCTCCTCCTTACCGCCGCACTCGAGAACGATGGTGTTGTAGGCAGAAATGTTGTACTGCTTGGCCTCCGCCGGCCGCTGGTCCGGATCGATGATCTCCCACTTGAAGCGGGGCGAGTAATGGGCGTACTCTTTCAGCAGGCTCTCGATCTGCCAACGGTCCTCAGCGCGGTAGAAGGCCGTAACCTTGACATCCCGATCCAGGTTCTTGAGGATCTTCCGCGTCTGTTCGGCCAGGCTGAATTGCTTGGCCGCCGTCGTATCCGCGCGCAGGCTGTGCCGATTGGCCACGAAGTTGATTAGAATCAGGATCCCGAGCACCACCACCGCCATCAGGACGGCGTTTGAACCGAAGCGGGTAGACCGGCTGCTGAGGGCGGTACGGATGTCCGCGAAGTTCAGCACTCCGTATGCCACAATCGCCGCCAGTCCCACCCCCAAGGTCACGCTGATGGCCGGCGTCAAAATCCCGTGCACCGAGTAACTGACCAACCCAATCAGGATGACGGCGACGCCACCCAGGCCCAGATAATCCCCGATCTTCCTCCGGTTCATTTGGCGCCCCTCCATCTTGCCGACTGGATCGACAGGTACGTCAGGAACAGCCCGAAGAACACGAAGCTCAGGTAGAAGACGATGTGCTTGGTGTCGATCACCCCGCGGGCAAAGTCCTCGAAGTGTTCAATCAGGGAGAAATAGGAAAGGACGCGCCCAACGCTGGGGCTGACAAAGTCGGAAACCCATCCGATCGCCCAGAAGACGAGGATAAAGGCAAAGGTGCTGGCTGCGGCGATGATCTGATTTTCCGTCAGGCTGGAGAATAGAAGCCCGAACGCAAGGTAGGCTGCACCCAGCAGGAAAAGACCCAGGTACCCGGAAAGGATGGGCCCTGTCTCTGGCTCGCCATAAGCGTAGAGGAAGGCCATGTACACGAACGTCAGGGCCAGCATGGTGAGATAGAGGACCAGGCTGGCCGTGTACTTGCCCAGCATCACCTGGGCATCCGTGATAGGGGAGGTCATCAGAAGCTCGATCGTGCCGGTCTTCTTTTCTTCCGCGTAGAGTTTCATGGTCACCAGCGGAAGAAAGAAGAGGGCAAACAAAGCCATGTTGTGCAGCATCGGCCGGATGGCCATCATGTTCACGTTCAGCTTCGGAGGCATCATTTGATACATCTGCGCCTGCATGGTGGCGCGGATGCAGATCTCCACGAAGTTGGAGAGGATGAGGTAGAAGAAGATGCCGGAAACGGCCAGGAAGAAGAAGATCACCACATAGGCCAGCGGGGAGAGGAAGTACGACCTGACCTCCCGTTCCAGGATGGCGACGAAGTTCCGCATCAGTTGCCGACCTCCTCTTCTTGCGTGACCAGGTGCAAGAACACATCCTCCAGGCTCATCTCAACCGCGCGGAGCTCATAGAGACCCCATCCCTTTTCCACGATCACCCGTGCCAGTTCCCTTCGCAGATCCTTGCCGACACTGGTCTCGACCGTGAACAAGCCGCGTGAGTCTCCGTCGGCGCGCTCCGCATTCACCGAGAGCACCCCGGGGACCGAGCGGAGAGCCGAGGCTACCGAGTCCACCGGGCCCTCCACCTCCATCACCACCCGCTGCGAGCCCGCAAGCTTTGCCGTGAGGTTATCCGGCGTATCCTCTGCCACAATTCTCCCCTTGTTGATGATGATCACGCGCTCGCAGGTCATGCTCACTTCCGGGAGGATGTGCGTGCTGAGGATCACCGTGTGCTCCCCCGCCAGGTTCTTGATGAGCGTGCGCACCTCGCGGATCTGCTTGGGGTCCAGCCCAATGGTCGGCTCGTCCAAGATCAAGACCTCGGGGTCGTGGACGAGAGCCTGCGCCAACCCCACGCGCTGCTTGTACCCCTTGGAGAGGGTCTTGATCAGGCGGTGGCGCACGTCGCGGATCTCTACCTGCTCCATCACCTTTTCCACGCGGCGCTTCCGCTCCTTCGCCTCGACCCCCTTGATCTTCGCCACGAAGTGGAGGAACGACTCCACCGTCATGTCCCCGTAGAGGGGGGGATTCTCCGGCATATAGCCGATACGCTTGCGCACCTCAAGGCTCTGCTCCTGCACGTCGAAGCCGGCGACCCTTGCCGTGCCGGAGGTGGCGGGGATGTAGCCCGTGAGGATGCGCATGGTCGTGGTCTTCCCGGCGCCGTTCGGGCCCAGGAAGCCCACAATTTCCCCCTTCCTTACGTCGAAGGTGACATCCTCAATAGCCTTCACCGTCCCAAAGCTTCGGGAAAGATGCCTCACTTCGATCACCGGTCCACCCTCCTGCGCTTGCTCTACCCTCACCTATCCCATGGCCCACCACGAAGAGAGGAACCCACGCAACACAAAGCGAGGCTGATGTGAGCTTCTCCGCTTAACGCCGCAGACCAAGCTCGTCGACAATCTTCCGATAGCGCTCGATGTCTCGGGAGGCCAGATAATCCAGGAGACGCCGGCGTTTACCCACCAGCATGAGGAGCCCCCTCCTGCTATGGTGATCCTTGCGGTGCTTCTGGAGGTGCTGGGTAATATCGTTGATTCGCTCGGTGAGGAGCGCAATCTGCACTTCCGGCTTGCCCGTATCCTTCGGATGGTCCCCGTACTTCTGGATGATCTGCGCCTTCTTTTCCTTCGTCAGGGTCATTTCTCCTCCTCTTCCACCAGAGATCTACGATACTCCTGCAGAATTCGGAGCGTCTTCCGCACGTCGTCCTCCATCTGAGCTACAAGCTCCCCCACTGACGGGAAGGCCACCTCGTCTCTGATCCTTTCAACGAACAGCACACGGATCGGGGTTCCGTACAGATCCCCTACCTCGGAGACGATATGTGCCTCCACCACTCGATGGCTGCCGTTGAACGTGGGTCGCACCCCCACATTGATGGCCGCGGGCAGCTGCCGCCCCCGGACCACCGCAAATCCCGCGTAGATGCCGTCTCTCGGCAAGAGCTTGTGCGGAGTCTCCAGCACCACATTGGCTGTCGGAAAGCCCAGCGAGCGCCCTCGCCCCTCCCCCCGTCCCACAGTGCCCCGGACCTCGTACAGGCGGCCCAGGAAGCGAGCAGCCTTGCTTACGTCCCCCTCGCGGAGGAGCATCCTGCGGATGGCTGTACTGCTCACTTCCTCGCCGTCGATCAGAACTTCCGGAACTTCGACTACCTTAAATCCGAAGCGTTCCCCCAGCGCCCGCAGCGTCGCCAGGGAGCCCTCCCGCCCGTGACCAAAGCTGTGGTCGGCTCCCGCTACCACCCCCCGGCAGCGCGCCCGCCGGACCAGAACCTCCTCCACAAACTGGGCGGGAGGAATCGCTGCAAACTCCGGGGTGAAATCCACTACCACGAGGCGATCAGCGCCCAGCTCCGCGATCAGCTCCCGTTTCTCGGCCAGGGGGGTCAGGAGCTTGATCGACGGCCGATTCGGACTGGAGAGGACCAGCTGTGGGTGCGGCTCAAAGGTGATCAGCGTGGCTTTTGCCCCCAGTTCCCTGGCCAGCTCCTTCAAACGCCGGATGAGCTGCTGGTGTCCCAGGTGCACCCCATCAAACGTGCCGACCGACACCACGCTCGGCGTGTCCGAATTCAGACTGTCAAGACCCCTAAGTTCGATCATTCCCTTTGGAGCCACCCTCCCGAACGAGCCCGCTCGGCGAACTCCTCGATGGTGAGGCTGTTCTCCAGCGTGTAAGGCCCCACCCGTGTCCGACAGAGCTGACGCACGTAGCCGCAGCTGCCAACGGCCGCCCCCAGGTCACGGGCCAGCGCTCGCACGTAGGTTCCCGCGTGGCACTCCACCCGGAACTTGGCCAGCGGGGGCTGCCATTCCAGGATGTCGAAACGCTTGACGAAAACCTTTCGCGGCGGGAGCTCCACCGGCCGGCCCGCACGCGCCAGCTTGTACAATCGCTTGCCACGCACCTTCAGGGCAGAGTAGACCGGCGGCCGCTGCTCGATCTCTCCGACGAATTGCTTTGCCGCCTCCGCGAGCTGGTCGAGACGAATCTCCGGTACCGCGCACGTGCGGACCACCGCGCCAGTGGGATCCAAGGTATCCGTTTCCAGGCCGAATTCGATAATCCCCTCGTACTCCTTTTCGAGGCCCATGAGTTCCGAGATTCTTTTGGTGGCCCTTCCAATGGCCACGACCAGCACGCCCGTCGCAAAGGGGTCGAGGGTGCCCGCGTGTCCCACCTTGCGCACCCCCACCACCGACCGGACCTTCTCTACCACTTCAAACGACGTCCAACCCTCAGGCTTGATAAGACTGACGACCACACCCTCCTCAAACAGGCGACGCGTCTCGGCACTTACCCCACCCTCGAAACCTACAGGAGGGTCGCCGGGCACGAGAAATCGACGGGCCGCTGCCTGCACAGGCCGACTCCTGCTACTCTTCCCGGGGGCGGTGGATCTCCCGCAGCAGCTCCTCGATTCGCTCGCTGTAATCGAGGGTGTCGTCGTAGCGGAACTCCAGATCCGGGATGAAGCGCAGGTCCGTGTTCATCCGGATCTGGTTGCGAATGAAGCCTTTCGCCCTTTCCAGGCCGGCTCGGCACTGCTCGGCCTTTTCCGCTCCCCCGAGTACGTTGAAATAGACCCGGGCGTACTTCAGATCATCGGTCAGTCGGACGCGCGTAATGGTCACGTGGCCGACTCGCGGATCCTTCAGCTCCTCGAAAATTACACGGCTAATCTCTTCCCGCAGTAGGACGGCCACCCGATCGGCTCTCTTGTAGGGGAGATAACTCATCGTCCGACCTGTCGTCCACACGGACCCGGACCGGCCGCCGCGTCCGGTCACAGCACTTCCACGACATGATTGAGGATCTCACACCGCCCGTCTTGGCTGATGAGATTGAGGATCTGGGTCATCGTCTGATCGATCAGCTTTCGCTCGTTGGCCACCATGGACACGGCGAGGGTGACTCGCTGCCACTTGTCGTTGCCGTCGACCTCGGAGATTGAGACGTTGAACTTGTTCCGGATCCGCGTCTTGAGGCTGGTCAAAATGAACCGCTTGGACTTGAGCGACCCGCTGTCCGGGACAAACAGGTCGATCTGACACACGCCGACCAGCATGTTGTACTCCGACCGGGCTCAATCGAGGGTTCGCTTGATCTCGACCACCTGATAGGCTTCGATCACGTCGCCGATCTTGATGTCGTCGAAACCGTCCAGACCGACACCGCACTCCAGTCCGGCCGAAACCTCGCGCACGTCGTCCTTGAAGCGCTTGAGGGAGGCAATGCGGCCGTCGAAGATGAGCTTATCGTCCCGGTAGACCTTGACCCGGTCGTTGCGATTGAGGCGGCCTTCCAGGACGTAGCAACCGGCGACCGTTCCCACCTTCGGCACGCGGAAGGTCTGGCGGACCTCGGCGACCCCCATGACCTCCTCTTTGGTCTCCGGCTCCAGCAGCCCTTCCAGGGCGTCCTTAACCTCCTTGGTCAGGTCGTAGATCACGTCGTAGATGCGGATGTCCACCTCTTCGCGCTTGGCGGCCTCCCTCGCCTGCGGAGTAGCTCGGACGTGGAACCCGATGATGATGGCACCGGTGGCCGCGGCCAGGAGCACGTCCGACTCCGAAATGGCGCCGACCCCCTTATGCACGATTCGCACGGCCACCTCACCCGTGGCCAGCTTCATCAGGGAGTCCGAAATGGCCTCGAGGGAGCCGTCCACATCGGCTTTTACGATGAGGGGCAGCTCGCGGATCTCCGCCTCACCCGTGCGAATGCGCCGCGAGATCTCGTCCAGGCTCACCCGCTGCACACGGCGGAACTGCTGCTCCCGGCGGAGCTGCTGCCGGCGGGTGGCGATTTCCTTGGCCTCGCGCTCCGAAGCCACTACGGTAAACGGATCGCCGGCCTGGGGCATGCCGTCAAAGCCGACCACGAGGACCGGGCGGGAGGGACCGGCTTCCTTGACCGGGCGATCGCGCTCATCGAACATGGCCCGAACGCGCCCCGCGTACATGCCGGCCACGAACGGATCGCCAATGCGCAGCGTGCCGTTCTGCACTAACACCGTGGCCACAACGCCTCGCCCACGATCGAGCCGCGACTCGAGGATCGTCCCCTTGGCCGGCCGGTCGGGATTCGCCTTGAGGTCCAGCATCTCGGCCTCCAGGAGGATAGCCTCCAGGAGCTTATCGACGTTCATCCCGGTCTTAGCCGAGATCTCCACGCACTGGTGACGGCCTCCCCACTCCTCCACCAGCACGTTGTGGTCGGCCAGCTCGCGTTTGATGAGGTCCGGATTGGCGTTCGGCTTGTCCATCTTGTTGATGGCCACAATGATGGGCACGCCGGCTGCCTTGGCGTGGTTGATGGCCTCTACCGTCTGAGGCATCACGTGGTCGTCGGCCGCCACCACCAGCACCACAATATCCGTCACCTGGGCGCCGCGGGCGCGCATCGCCGTGAAGGCCTCGTGGCCCGGAGTGTCCAGGAAGGTGATGGAGCGGGAATCGCCCAGCTCCACCTCGTAGGCACCGATGTGCTGGGTGATGCCCCCTTTCTCACCCGCCACCACGTTGCTCTTGCGGATGTAATCGAGGAGGGAGGTCTTCCCGTGGTCCACATGGCCCATCACCGTGACCACCGGCGCGCGTGGGCGGAGCTTGGAAGGATCCTCCTCTTCCTCCGCCTGGACCTCTTCCTCGGCGTAGTCGGAAATGATCTCCACATCGTAGCCAAACTCGTCGGCCAGGAGGGTGATCGTCTCGGCATCTAAGCGTTGGTTCATGGAGACCATGAGGCCCATCCCGAGGGCTTTCTGGATCACCTCCGCCGCCGTCACCCCCATCAGGCTTGCCAGCTCGGCCGTGGTGATGAACTCCGGGGTGCGAATCAGGTTGCTCTCTTCCTCGACGACCTCTTCTTCCTTCTCCCTCACCTTCCGATACTTGCGGCGGCGACCCGTCTCCTGCATCGCAGCGAGGGTCTGGCGGATGGAGCGTTCGATCTCCTCCTCGGTGAATTCGGGGCGACGCTTCTTCTTACGCTTCTCTTCTTTCTTCTCTTTCGCGCGCTCGATGACCTCGCTGAGGCTTCCGACGATCTCCTCTTTGGCTTTGTGCTTCTTCGGGCGTTTCTTGCGCCTCTTCTTGGGAGCGACCTCAACGGCCTCTTCGAATTCCTCGGCGACCTCGGTCAGCTCCTCCTCGATCACCGGCTCCTCCACCTCAGGAGCAGGGGCCGGAGCCTCTTCAACCAGGGCCAGGGCTTCCATCTCCTCAGGCACAGCCTCGGGGATGGGAGGAGCCATCTCTTCTTCCGGCTCTGGGGTCACCGTCTCGGCGGCCGGGACGGGGCGCTCCTCAGCTGCCTTCTCCTCTGTCGGGATATCGATCACCCGGATGCGCCGCTCCCGTCGCTCCGGCCTGGGCACGCCTGGCGCTTCCCTTTCCGGAGGAACCTCCACGACCGTAGGTCCGGCGCCGCTGGCCACCGTGGCTACCCGCCGCTCCCGCTCGGTGACCAGTTCTCTTGCGGCCCGGAGCTTTTCCTCGAGCGCACGACGGGCCTCCCGCCTGCGGGCCTCTTCCAGCTCGCGCTTCTCACGGAGCAGGCGACGGAACTCCACTTCTTCGTCCGGCCCAGCCGCCTGCTGCTGGTAGCGCCGGACCACAGCCTCGTACATCTCGTCCGTTACGGGGCTCATCTGGTTCTTGACCTTGAAGTTCTGCTTCTGCAGGAACTCGATGAGCTCCTCGTTCGAGATGTTGAATTCCCGCGCTACCTGAAACAGTCGTCTCTTGCCTACCAAGGGTGATCACTCCCGCAGAGCGTTAACGCTTCTCCCACCACACCGAGGGCAGCCCACCGGCCGCCTCCGAAACCCGCTTCCTACGCCGCTACTTCCTCCTCCTGTCCATCCTCCTGCGTTTGCCTCTCCTGGAGATTCTCGGTCCCTACCGCCTGTCCCTCCACAGCCGCGCGGACCAGCTCGTAAACCGTTTCCGCCGTCTTCTTCCCAATACCCGGGATGGCCATCAAGCCATCCACCTTCGCGTCCAGAACCTGCTGGACGGTGTGGATGTCCCCCGCCGCCAGCTTCTTCAGCATGGCCGTCGTGATACCCGGGACCGTGTCCAGCGGCCGGTCCTTCTTCACTTCCTTCACGAGCCGTTCGCGGTATTCGCTCTCTTTGATCGTCTCGATCTCGTAGCCGGTCAGTCGCGACGCCAGCTTGCGGTTCAGTCCCCCCTTGCCGATGGCCAGGGAGATCTGATCATCGGGGAAAACCGCCACCACGCGGCGACGATCCTCGTCCAGGATGATCTTCGAGGGCTTGGCCGGGCTCAGAGCACGCTGGACCAAGATCTCCGGCTCGGAGCTCCAGTTGATGATGTCGATCTTCTCGTTGTTCAGCTCCCGGACGATGGACTGGATCCGGATTCCCTTCATGCCCACGCAGGCCCCGACCGCGTCAATGCGCTTGTCGTTCGACACTACGGCGATCTTCGTCCTCTCGCCGGGTTCGCGCGCGATGGCGCGGATCTCGATGATTCCCTCGTAGATCTCCGGCACCTCAAGCTCAAAGAGCCGCACCAGGAACATGGGGTCGGCGCGGCTGACAATGATCACCGGGCCTCGCGGTGTCTCTTTGACCTCTTTGATCACGGCGCGCAGGGTTTCGCCCCGGCGGTACTTTTCGGTGGGAATCTGTTCGGAACGGGGCATCACCACCTCGGTGCGGTCCACGTTCAGGTAGACCTCATCGCGGGTGACCTGCCGGACGTCCCCAATGACAATCTCCCCTACTCGATTCTTGTACTCCTCGAAGGTGACCTGCCTCTCGATCTCCCGAAGCTTCTGGTTCAGGTTCTGCTTAGCGGACTGGATCAGGCGCCGGCCGAAGGTCGCCGGGTCGACGATCTCCAGAAACTCCTCGCCGATCTCCAGATCCGGCTCGCTCTTGCGCGCCGTCTCAAGGTCGATTTCCGTGACCGGGTCGGTGACCTTTTCCACGATCTTTTTGATCTGCTGAATCTCGATGACCCCCTTGTCGAGGTTCACGTAGATGTCGAAGTTGTCCGTGGTGCCGTACTTCTTGCGGACCATCGCCTCCAGGACGCTGTGGATGATCTCCGACAGCTTCTCCCGGTCGATCTGCTTCTCTTTGGCCAGTTGTGCAAACGCCTCTGCCAGCTCTGCCTTCAACATAGGCTATTGCCTTCGCCTAGGTTCAAGCCCCGCGCTCTCTCAAAAATGGACCTGCACTTTGCCGCGCAGGACGTCCTCCCATTGCAGCTGCAGCCGCTCTCCCGCCACTTCGAGCTCCAGCACCTCGGAAGCGGCCACAATCCGTCCCGTAACGGACAACGTCTCGTCCCCTTGGCGATACTCGACGCGCACCTCGCGCCCCACGTTCCGCCGGAAATCCCGGGGTTGAAGCAGCGGCCGATCGACCCCTGGAGAGGAAACCTCCAGCACGTACCGGCCCGGGATCGGATCCTTGCGGTCGAGGAAGTCGGACAACTTCCGGCTGATCTCCGTGCACCGGTCGATCGTGATGCCCCCTTCCTCATCGATGAACACGCGCAGGATGAACCGGCCTGGTGCACCCTTCAGCTCGAGATCCACCAGCTCCACGCCCTCGCGTTCCAGGAGCGGCTCGATGAGCTGACGAATCTCTTCCGCCGATACGCGCACTCTGCTCCCTCCTCAGGGCAACAAAAAAGTGGGTCTTCCCAACCCACTAACGACACGAATATAACCGACTAACTTCAAAACCGCAAGGAATTTCTGGGAACGCCAGCCTGCCCGCCCCGCCCAGGGAAGTCAGAACTATCCGCTCGCCCTGGCCTGTTTCACCTGGATGCGAGCAAGCACCGTTTCGGCATCCCGGCGCACCGTCGACTTCGGAAATTGATCCAGAACCTTCTGGCACAGATCCTTGGCCTGGTTCAGTTTGCCCGAGCGCTCCAAACAGACAGCCGCCTGGACCAAATACTCGGGGGCGTTGAAGCCCTTCGGGGCTTTCTCGTAGGCCTTCACGTAAAGTTGGGCCGCCCCCTCGTAGTCGCCCTTCCCTTCCAGACAGGCCGCCTTTCCCGCAAGGGCCGACGCCGTGAGAAGGGGGTCATAGCCCGCGTGCTTCTTTACGTAGCGATCGAAGTACTTGACGGCGAGGTCGAACTCGCCCATCCGGTAGTACATGTCCGCAAGGTCCAGGAGAGCCATGCGGGCAGCGCTTGTCCCGCCGTACTTCTCGACGATTGTCTCCAGCACGCCCACCGCTTCCTCGTAGCGGCCGCCGTCCACGTACAGGTCCGCGCGCGCCAGCTCCACCGCCGCCCGCGCCTCAGCCACGCGGTGGCTCCGAACCACAAGCAAGATCATCAGCAGGACGGCCGCGGCTCCCGCCACCCCGTACAGCACGTACCGGCTGTTCGCCTGGAGCCAGTCCGTAGCCTTGAAATACGCCGTGACCAGCTTATCCTGCTTGATTTCCCGCTTGGTCAGTTTCTTCTTCGGTCGTGGCCGTATCACGCTGCCCTATCCCGTCGCTTTGTCCCACTTAGCCGCTCTTGTTGGGCAAGACATGCAAGGAAGCCCTGGGCCATCCCCAGGGCTGCGTCTCTTTGTGCCCCTAGCAGGATTCGAACCTGCGACACGCGGTTTAGGAAACCGCTGCTCTATCCATCCTGAGCTATAGGGGCGCCGACACGCGTGGAAAAATACCAATCCGGGGGGTCCTGTGCAAGGAGAAATTGGCGGGGGCCGATGCCGGGCCTCGCCTTCCGGACTCCGATTCGCCACTCAACGGGCGGCCTGCGGAACACCCGTGCCCAGGAGCTGAGTAGCCGCCTGCACCACCTCCTCCACGGCCACGGACTCACACCGCCCGTCTCTGCCCCTCACCGCCACGAACGAATCGCCCCACGGTTTCCACTCGCGAGGATCGGTGGGACCGAAGATGGCCACCAGGGGCGTACCGACGGCCGCCGCGAGGTGCATCGAACCCGTGTCGTTGCAGAGCACAAGTCTGGCCAGACGGAAAAGGGCGGCCAGCTCGCGGATCGTGAGGCCCGAGATCCCGACGGAATCCGGAGGGGCGGATAGGAGGGTCCTTCTCCCCAAGGACTCCTCCCTCGGACCCCAGACGACCACAGTGCGGAGCGGATATTCCGAGCTGAGCCGGCGCGCCGCCTCCCCGAAACGCTCGGCCGGCCAGCGGTTGCCCGGCTTCCCGGCGCCGGGGTGAACCACCAGAAGTTCTTCCTCGGTCACCCCGAGCTGGTTCAGCCTCTGGCGCAGATGCTGGATCTCCGAAGGCAGAAGGCACATCTCCTCGCGCGGGTCGGCCCTGTCGATCCCCAGAGGGCGGACGATGTCCAAATTGCGCAGACTCTGATGTCGCACAGGTCCCGGATGAGCCGACACCTCTACATTGTAAAAGAAATTCCGCCGCGTGCCGGGAAAGCGCAGGTGTGCCGGTCCCATAGTCCAGCGCGCCCGCGAGAAACGGGCGATGAGATCGCTGGTCAGGGAATGCGAGACAGTATTGAGGACGACGGCCAGGTCCCAGCCGCCCAGAAGGCGCCGAAGGAAGTCAAGCAGGCTCGGCACCGTCCACTCGTGAAGTGCCTCCCGTACCACCAGGATCTCGTCCACATGAGGGAGGTGGCGCACGACGGGCTCCGTGTAACCCCGGACCACTACGCCGAGACGAGCCTCAGGAAAACGCTTCCGTAGAGCGCGGAGGACGGGGGTAGCCAGGAGGAAATCCCCCAGCTGGTCGTGCTGGCGCACGACCAAGATGCTCCGGATGCTCTCCGGGCGAATGTCCTCGGCACCCAGGCTGGCCCTCCCGAGTGCCGCCTCGAACAGCCGCAAGTACTGGCGCTTGAAACGCTGCTCAATGCGCGTCCACCACCGTGCCGCCGCCATCCCGTCCAGGCTCTCCCGTCAGCGCCTCAATGGGATGGCCGGCCAGTCGCAAGCCTCTGGAAGATGCTCTCCCACTGGTCGACCATCCGGTCCAGTGTAAACCACCGGTGAACCCGTTCGCGGCCTCGTTTACCCATCGCCAGGGCCAGCTCACGGTCCTGAGCGAGGCGCAGCAGACCGTCGGCCAGAGCCCCGGAATCCCCCGGTGGTACCAGAAAGCCCGTCTCACCGTCCACAACGATCTCGGGAATGCTGCTTGTGCGGCTGGCCACCACGGGCTTTCCAGCCGCCATCGCTTCGATCAGTACAATGCCGAAGCCCTCCCAGAAGCTCGGCAGAACCAGCACATCCAGGCTTCTCATGATGCGCGGAATGTCCTCGCGAAAACCAACGTGCAGCACCCTGGTACCCCATGGGCTCGCCTTGCGGAATTCCTCCACCTGATGGGCCAGAGGGCCCTTTCCGACCAGCAAGAGTCTCGCCTCCGACCGGGCCGCAGCCACCCGCTCGAAGGCTTGGAGCAGCACGCCTATTCCCTTTCGTTCATCCAGCTGGCCCACGAAGCCCACCACGAAGTCAGCGGCTGACCACCCCCAGGAAGCACGGAGATCCGAGTCGGGATCGCCGTCGAAGAGGGTCGGATCGACGCCGTTGTAGATCACCTCCACGTGAGCCGGTTGGAGCCATGGGGCACTTCGCAGCAGCGTTCGGCGCGTAGCCTGAGAATTCGCCACCACCACATCGGCCAGCTTCGTGTACGTGAATCGGTAACGGACGGTGTCTTTCAAGGGGTGGTCGATGGCGCGCCGATGGACCACCTTGCCGATCCCGGTCACGCGCGAGGCTACTCCGAACGTCCGAAGCTCCTTATCCTGATTGGTGCACACGATATCGGGGCGTAGCTTGCGCAGGAGGGCCATCGCCCGCAACACCGCAATGGGACCCATGTCTGCTCCGAACCGGAAGGGGAAAACCGGTACGCCTTCCCTCACCGCCTTCGCCTGGAGCTCGGTCCCTGGGCGACAGACCAGTCCGACCCATCTGCCACGGGAACGGAGAGCCCGCGCCATCTGCAGAAACCACACCTCGGCGCCACCAAACATCTGGATCGAGTTGGCAAAAAGGATTCTCATCGGACGCTGGTCCGGTCTGCGCCCCACGAGGATGGAATCGAAGCCCAAGCTCCTTATTCTGATCAGAATCCCGCCCCGAGCGCGAGGCTTCTCAGATCGTGCCGAGGCCCAGGGCAGCGTGAAGCCTGCGCACCACCGCGCGTGCGTCGTGGTACCGGCCCACCCATTCGCGCCCTTTTCGCCCGAGCTCTTCCCGCAGGTCCTCGTCGCGCACGAGGGGCTCCAGCCGGTCTTCGAGGTTGCCGTCGGAGATGTCCAGGAAGGGGTGGTCCGGACACTCCTCCGCGAAGCCCGGTGCCAGCGAGGAGGCCACCGGGATCCCCATGGCCAATGCCTCAAGCGAATTGATGCCGTAGCCGAGGTCCCCGATTTGATCCACGAACACGTCGCACGTGGCTTTCAGCTCGAGGGCTTCTGTGTACGACCTGCCTTCGATGAGCACAATCTCTACCTCGGGGTATCGCTGCTGGAGACGGTGCAGCGCCGCCAGGATCTGCGGCGTCCCCTTGGCCTTGCGCACAGAGGGGGCGTGTCCAATGCGAAGACGCCCGTCGCGCAGCCTCTTCCGCGGGGGCATTCTCTCGGGCTCGAAGGGAAAGAAGATGTGCAGAATGCCGGGATAAAGCCTCTTGTGATCGAACTCGACGGTAACCCGGAGGTCAGCCAGGCTGTCGACCGCGGGGATCAGGCCCCGCGTGCGGAGGTCACTACCGGTGTAGCAACACACGAGGAGCTTGCCCTGCGCTTTGAAGCGACGCGCCACCCGTCCGTCGCGGAAGAAGTCCAGACCGCCGTCGTACTGAACGATCTCGCACCGATCGGCATCAACGGCACGCAGCGCCCTCTCCACGGCTGGCTTCCAGAGAAGCTCGCGCAGGCGCTGCAAGAGCGCCTCAAACGGGCCCGGCTGCCAGACCGGCGGTCGGCCGACGCGCGCGGGCGCCCGATGCGTGACCTCCCTCCGGGAAGCCGGGACGAAAACCCGCTTGGCCAGCCGAACCAAACGGCCATCGAACAAAGGGAGCTCGAGACAGACGTCCTCCTCGTATCCCCGGGGGTCCCGGTAGAAGGTGATGAGCCGGCTCTCGTGACCCAGTTGCCGCTCGGCGCGCACGAACGTGATCGGCACCCCCGCCACGTTCTGAGGAGCGATGTGCAGAATGCGCATTGTCTGCGGACCCTTCCTCCGCTAAGCAAAAGCCCAGAGGAAACCCTCTGGACCTGTGATCGGAGACTCCTGCGTTGTGCTCTTGCCGCTGCTCGGGGATGGCCGTTTTGTCTTCTCCCGTCCGACCTTGCGGGCCTCGAGTGGCGCCAGGCTCCTGGGATCAGTAAACCTTATGCCAGGTATCGCGAAATACACCCTGGGCCCCGAAGCTCTCCTTGAAGCGGGCCAGTCCCCAGTTGGGATCCATGTTCACCGTGAAGATGCCGAAATCCAGGAAGCGAAAGCCTTGCCCCACCGCCTGCCGGATGATCTCGTAGAAGAGCAGGTTTACGCCGCGGTATTCGCGGTAGTCTTCGTCATGGCTGATGTAGAAGGCGAGCGTCACCCTCGGGTTGCAGACGAAAAGGACGACGCCCGCGACCATAGTCGAGCCGAGGAACGCCCCGTACAGCCGAATTTCGTTCGGGAACAGCTCCTTCAGGCGCAGGAGCTCGGGCAGCGAATGGGTGGGCTTGACGTTGTGGCGCAGTTTGAGATTCTTCTGAAGGATCCGGTAAAAGGTCGAGAACTCGTCGGACTCGCGCACCACCAGCCCGTACTTTAAGGCCCGGCGCACCGCGCGCCGGGAGCTCTCGGCGAAGACGGAAAACACTTGGTCCGGACCGAAATCCAGGGGAACGACGCTGGAAACCTCGCGCTTCTTGTACGCGAAGCCCGTCTGCATCAGGGCAAAATCGAGATAGTTGCTCGGCCTGTAGAGATAGATCATCGGCGGTTCGGTGATTTCCACCGCGTGGAATCCCTGGGCACGCGCGTAGCGGTCCAGGGCCCACACCAGGCGGAAGGCGTCGCGCAAGGAGAGGTCGCTGCGCACGACAAACCCACCGTACGAGGCCCCGGCGTGGCTGACCAGCACGCGTTTGCCCTCCCTCTGGAGCTCCACAGCGGGGAACACGGCCAAGAGCTTGCTCTCCTTGAAGAAGAGAAGCGAGTGATCCCGGAAGCGGTCCTGCGGATGATAGCTCAGGAAGCGGCGCAGGTGGAAGAGCGTACCGTTGTTCGAGCTCCGGACGAAGTGTTCCCAACGGTCCTCTTCCGACTTGCTGAAGGGCACTGCTTCGACGATCTTCTCTTCCAGCTTGGGGAGCTCGAAACCCTGCATTTGCCTGACCTCAATCGTCAGCCCCTTGCCTGGGAACCCTTCCCGCCCCCTCATCGGGGAGCCTCGCGTGCCGAGCAGCCCGACGCACCCCCATTCCGAGCGAGCGTTTCGTCAGGATTCGGCGAGGAGGAATACGAGGAGCCCCTTCTGCACGTGCAGTCGATTCTCCGCCTGATCGAACACGATGGAGTGGGGCCCGTCGAGCGCAGCATCGGTGACTTCCTCGCCGCGGTGTGCGGGAAGACAATGCATCAGTTTGGCCTTCGGACCTGCGTGTCTCAGGAGCTCTTCATCGACCTGGAACGCCCGGAACGCGAGCTTGCGCTGTTCCGCCTCCGCCTCTTGCCCCATGCTCGCCCACACGTCCGTGTAGACGATGTCGGCTCCTTTCACCGCTTCCCGCGGGTCCCGGAAAAGCTTGATCTCGCTAAGCCCGGCGCGACGGGCGTTGGCCAGAATGCCCGGATCAGGGTCA
>JAPDPT010000011.1:23329-64493 GCA_034506315.1 candidate division KSB1 bacterium
CGGGAATGGCCAGGCGGAAGTCGATCCGGAAGCGTGTGGACATGTTGAGCCAGGAATGGCAAACGTTGTTGCCGTCGCCTATCCAGGCCAGAGCGAAATCTTCCCTCCGCCCCAGATGTTCCTCAATGGTGAACAGGTCCGACAGAACCTGGCACGGATGGAGGAGATCGCTGAGGCCGTTGATTACCGGGACGGACGCGTGGGTTGCCAAGTCCACGACGTCTTGGTGGGCAAAGACACGTGCCATGATGCCATCGCAGTAGCGGCTGAGGACGCGCGCCACATCGGCCGTGCTCTCGCGCTTGCCCATCTGAAGGTCGCTCGGGGCAAGGTACAGGGCGTGCCCCCCGAGCTGAAGCATCCCGACCTCGAACGACACGCGCGTGCGCGCCGATGGTTTTTGGAAGATCATTGCCAGAATCTTGCCCTTCAGGAGCGGATGGGGCTGCCGAGCCCGTGTCTTCGCCTTCAAGTCCCGGCTCAGTTCGTAGATGTGCTCGATCTCTTCCCGTGTGAGGTCAGTGACGGCCAAAAAGTCTCTCTTCAACGGGCTCTCCTTTCCGTTACAGGATGTACCGGCTCAGATCTTCGTCTTCCACGATCTGCTTGAAGACCTTACGGACCTTGCGGCGGTCGATCACGACCTTCTTGCGCTTGAGATTCGGTGCTCTGAACAGGAGGTCCTCCAGGAGGGTCGTCATCACGGTGTGCAGGCGGCGCGCGCCGATGTCCTCAGCCCGCTCGTTCACCTCACTGGCGGTTTTGGCGATCTCCCGAATGGCGCTGTCGGTGAAGTGCACCTCGATGCCCTCCGTGGCCAAAAGCGCCTTGTACTGCTTGATAAGGGCGTTTTCGGGCTCGGTGAGGATGCGGACGAAGTCGTCTGCCGTCAGTGGCTGGAGCTCCACTCGGATTGGGAAGCGACCCTGGAGCTCCGGGATTAGGTCCGAAGGTTTGGCGTTGTGGAAGGCGCCAGCGGCGATGAACAGGATGTGGTCGGTGCGCACCATCCCGTACTTGGTCATCACGCTGCAGCCCTCGACGATGGGCAGGAGATCGCGCTGCACCCCCTCGCGGGAGACGTCGGGCCCCACGCCGCCGTCGGTGGTGATGAGCTTGTCGATCTCGTCCAGGAAGACGATGCCCGACTGCTCGACGCGCTGGATGGCCTCGCGCACCACCTCGTCCATGTCCACCAGCTTCTGTGATTCTTCCTGCACGAGGTAGCGGCGCGCCTCCTGGATGGTCATGCGGCGGCGCTTGGTGCGGCGGGGGAAAACGGACTCCAGGACCTCGTCGAAGTTGATGCCGAGCTCCTCTACGCCCATCGGGGTGACCACCTGCATCACCGGTTGGGTCTCGACGGGCACCTCGAGCTCCACGTAGCAATCGTCGAGCTCACCGGAGAGCAGCCTCTCGCGCAGCTTGGCGCGTTTGCGAAGCCAGCGCTCCCGGCGTTCGTCGCGACTGCCCTCCTCGGCCACTGCCCGTCTCTGCCGCCGCTTGGGGGGAGGCAAGAGGATATTGAGCAGACGCTGGGTGGCCATGGATTCGGCGATCGGGCGCACTTCCTCCATCCGCTCCATCCGCACCATGTTGACGGCGATGTCGGTGAGATCGCGGATGATGGACTCCACGTCGCGCCCCACGTAGCCCACCTCGGTGTACTTGGAAGCCTCTACCTTGATGAAGGGGGCATTGGCCAGACGGGCCAGGCGTCGGGCGATCTCCGTCTTTCCCACGCCCGTGGGCCCAATGAGGATGATGTTATTGGGCATGATCTCTTCCCGCAGGCCCTCGGGCACTTGCAGGCGCCGCCAACGGTTGCGCAGGGCGATGGCCACCGATTTTTTCGCCTTTTCCTGGCCGACGACGTACTTGTCCAGCTCGCGCACGATCTCTTCCGGGGTCAGATCCCGGATGCGGCGCGAGCGGTCCTCCCCCCGGCGCACGGGACTGAGTTGATCCGCCCCCGCCAGCTCCTCGAGATGTTCCTCAAAGTTTCTCAATGGTGAAGTTCCCATTGGTGTAGATGCAGATGCCAGCTGCAATTTCTAAGGCTTCCCGTACGATCTCCTCGGCGCTCAGGTTGGTGTGGCGCAGGAGGGCGCGCGCAGCCGCTGTGGCATAGCCGCCTCCCGTACCGATGGCCACGATCTCATCGTCCGGCTCCAGAACGTCGCCGTTGCCCGAGATGAGATAGGTCTTCTCCCGGTCCATCACGATGAGCTGGGCTTCCAGGCGGCGGAGGTAGCGGTCCGTGCGCCAATCCTTGGCCAGCTCCACGGCCGCACGGCCCAGATTGCCCTTGTACTGCTCCAGCTTCTCCTCGAAGCGCTCGAACAGGGTGAAGGCGTCGGCGGCCGAGCCAGCGAAACCGGCCAGCACGCGGCCCTCGTACACTTTCCGCACCTTCCGGGCCCCGTGCTTCACGATCGTCTCGCCGTAGGTCACCTGGCCATCGCCGCCGAGGGCCACGTGGCCATCCCTCCGAACACCGATAATGGTCGTCGCGTGAAAGGGGACCTTCCTCATAGTCAACCTCACAACCACCTCACCCCGTGGGAAGGGCTGCTGCTTACTCGGTTCAAAGACCTCGCCGCAGGCGTGCCACCGGGATGTTCATCTGCTCCCGGTACTTCGCCACGGTGCGGCGGGCCACATTGAGCCCCTCCTTCTTGAGGAGGTCGGCGATCTCCTGGTCGCTCAGGGGACGCCGCTTGTCCTCCTCCTCGATGATCTGCCGAATTCTCTGCTTGATCGTCTTGTTGGAGACCTCCTCGCCGTCGTCGCTCCGCAAGCCTTCACTGAAGAAGTATTTCAGCTCGAAGATTCCCCAGTCGGTTTGCACGTACTTGCCGCTGGTCACCCGGCTTACGGTGGAGATGTCCATCCCGATGTCGTCCGCAATATCCTTGAGCACCATCGGTTTCAGGTACTCCGGCCCGTTCTCGAAGAAGTCGCGTTGCCGGCGTACGATCGCTTCCATCACCCGCAGGATCGTGGCGCGTCTCTGATGGATGGAATTGATGAGCCAGCGTGCCGACTCCAGGCGTTTGCGGATGTACTCGCGGGCCTCGCGCGAGCTCTTGCTTTTGTCCAGCAGAAGCTTCCGGTACTGCTGGTTGATGCGGAGGTTGGGGATGTTCCAGTCGTTGAGCGTGACCTTGAACTCCCCGTCTTCCTTGGTGACCGTCAGATCCGGGATCACGTACTGGCTTTCAATGGAGACGTAGCCTTCGCCCGGCTTGGGATTCAGCTTGCGGATGTGCTCCAGAGCCTCCCCAATTCTCTCGACCGGAACCCCCAGCTTCTTGGCCAGCTTCTCGAAGCGCCGGTTCACGAGGTCGTCGAAGTGATTGCGCAGGATCTCGACGGCCAGTTCGTCCCGATTGGGCTTCTCCATCAACTGGATCAGCAGACATTCCTGGAGGTTCCGCGCGGCAATGCCCGGCGGGTCGAAATGCTGGATCACCTCCAGCACCCTCTCCACCACTTCAGGATCGACACCCAAGGCTTCGGCGATGCTTTCCACATCCATGGTGAGGTAACCGGAGGCGTTGAGGTTCCAGATGATGTACTCGCCCACCAGTCGTTCGGTCTCGTTAAGGGGCGAAAGACGCAATTGCTCCAGGAGGTGATCGGTCAGGGTCTCCTGCTGGACTTCCGGGCGTTCGAATTCTTCGGTATCCTTTTCGCGCGGAATGTATGGCTGATAGTTGTCGATATCGTTGAGGATCTCTTCCCAGTCGACCTCGTCGGCCGGAGGTTCTTCGGTGAGCTCAGGAACCGTCTCCTGTTCCTCCTCTTCCTCCTCCTGCTCCTCCTCCACTTCCAGCTGGGGAACAGGCTCCTCCTCGAGGGTCGCCTCCATCTCCTCGGCTTCTTCCATCTCCTGATCCGTGTCCAGCTCGAGGAGCGGATTCGTCTCGAGCTCGAGGCGAATTTTCTGCTCCAGCGCCATGAGGGGCAACTGCAGCAGCGTGGAGAGGAGTACCTGTTGCGGCGATTGCTTCTGCTGGAGCTGGAGCCTCTGAGATAATCCTACCATAACCTCACCGCCCTCCTAACCAATCAGGTCCTGACCCTATCTCCCTCCTTGGACGTACGCACCGATTAGCCTGCGAAGCCGAACTTCCCGGGTCCGATCAGCGGTCGAGCCGGAAACGATCGCCCAAGTAGAGGCGTCTGGCGTCCGGGTCATTGGCCAGAAACTCCGACGTCCCTTCCTTCAAGACCACCCCCTCGTAGAGCAAGTAGGCTCGGTCCGTAATCGACAGCGTCTCGTGCACATTATGGTCGGTAATGAGAACGCCGATGCCGCGGCGCTTCAGGTCGCGGACGATCTGCTGGATGTCCTCCACGGCAATGGGATCGACTCCAGCGAAAGGTTCATCGAGAAGCATGAAGCGAGGGCGCGTGACCAGCGAGCGGGCGATCTCGACGCGCCGCCTTTCGCCTCCCGAAAGATTGTACGCCTTGCTCTTGGCCAGATGCGCCACGTTCAGTTCTTCGAGCAGCCTTTGCAGTCTCTCCCGCCGCTCCTCCCGACCGAGCGGCAGGGTCTCAAGGATGGCCATCAGATTCTCTTCCACCGTTAGCCCGCGAAAGATGCTCGGTTCCTGCGAAAGGTAGCCGATCCCGAGGCGAGCCCGTTTGTACATGGGCAGGTCTGTGATGTCCCGGTCGTTGAGGTAGATGCGCCCCGCGGTCGGCCGAATCAGCCCGGTGATCATGTAGAATGTGGTGGTCTTACCGGCGCCGTTCGGCCCCAGCAGTCCCACAATCTCACCCTGCCGGACCAGCAGGTCCACCTGATTCACGACCCGGCGCTTGCCGTAGACCTTGGTGAGGCCTTCGGCCCGCAGAACGGCCCGCCCGTCGTAGGTCTCCAGCTCCGAAGAGCGAACCTGAGGTTCAGCCGCCTGCACAGCCGTCATCGTCACTCCTGAATCGGTAGGGGTTTCCTGCCCGGGGTCATTTCTGTCTGCGCGAACCGCACGATACGCTCAGGGTAATACCTGCCCTCGGCCGCCTCGGGGACACCGCGCACCTCCATGCTCTGCACCCGTCCTCCCCGCACCCAGAGGACGATCTCGTCGCCCAGAACCCAGTTCGCCCCTTTGGGCTCGGATCTCTCAAACACGTAGTAAAGTCCTGTGGCCCTCCCTCTCACCTCGACTCTTCGGGGCTCCCCCTCGGCGAAAAAGACCGCGATCGTGTCGCCTTCCACGTGATTGCGGCGCGTGCCCGGGGCCAGGGTGTCCGCTTCGCTCGTTACCCTTGCCCTACCCCACACGTGCACCTGGCGCAGGGAGTCGCCGACAAAGCGCCACTCCATTTCTTGGCCCGTAACCTTCTCCCAGCGACGCCATGTGGAGGGCTGGCCACGCAACACGGCGGTCTCCGAGGAACGGAAGTAGCGGAGCGTGTCGCAGGTCGCCCAGGACGAGCCCTGCTCAATCCGGACCTCGCCTATCGCCTCGAAAATCCGGGAGTCCTCGAACCAGCGCACGCGACGTCCGGTCAGGACGAAAACCGTCCGGCCTGCGGAATCCTCCTGGGCCAGCCGCGGATGGCCCCATCCCTCGGCCAATCCGGACACGCGATGGTAGACAACGGTATCGGCCCGGAGGACGGCTCGGGTCCGCCGATGGCGGAGCTCGACCTCCCCGCTGGCTCGGGCGATCTCCGGGATCTCCTGGTAATGGAGCTTCTCTGCCCTCAGGAACCGCACGCTGTCCTCGACCAGGACGCGCCCCTCCGCCCATTCTTCCCGCGACCCCGCCAGGTAGGTGACCCGGTCGGCCCGCAGGAGGAGGTCGCCGCGCGAAAACTGGACATCCCCCAGGAAAACCACGCGGCCTTCCTCCACGAACTGGACGGCGCGATCACAGCGCATCCACGCATCGCCCTGACGGAAGAGGACATTCCCGTCCAGCCGTCGCAAAGTCCCGCTGGCTACCCGCTCACCCACCAGCTGGTCTGCGTGGACAAGCTCCAGCCTCTCCGCCTCGGGTTGGGCCAAGGCGAAAACCGGGCTGATCAGCAGAAACCCAAGGGCTTTTGCGCCCAGCCTCATCGTCCCGAATCCGCCCGTCGCTCGGACCGTTCCAGAGCCTCCCAATCCACGCGCTTCTTCGAAACCCCGCGCGGACTCAGAATCCGCCAGTGGGAAAGATCGGCGTCGGACTCGAAGCCTACGCCGCGCAGGGTGTCCCCTGCCGCCGTGGTGATTTCTACCTCCACCTCGGATCGGACCTTGGCCTCCGCCGGCGACCAACGGAGGTGTTCGGTCCGAAGGGTAACTCCGCTATCGGACACCACTACCACGTTCCCAAACGCTTGCACCGTGTTCCCATCTTCCATCAGCAGGGCGCTATCGGCGCGCGCCCGGCTGGCGTGTCGCCCCTGCCGGTCGTAGAAATCCGCCTCCACCCCGCCGGAACATGTGTAAACACGGTCCTTCGGCCAGTGGAGCATATGGACGTAGCGGATCACCGCCCGCGGCTGCCCGTTCTCCGTGACTTCAACAATCGAGTCCCACCCCTCCTGGTCCGGAAGGCGGTCTAGCTCCGCCTGGTCCACCGTTGCCGACGGCGTACGGCTACAGCCGGCCAGGAGAGCCGCCGCGAAAAGGACCGCGTGCCACCTCCCTCCCAAGCTCCCTAAGCTCCAGGTTCTGCGGGTGCGCCTCATTGGCCTCAGCTCAGGCCTGCTTCGAGCAGGTCGTGGAGATGAATCATCCCCACGGGGCGACGATCCCCATCGATCACGATTACCTGGAGGATGTTGAATTCCTCCATGAGGCGCAGCGCCTCCACCGCCATCGAGCCTACTTCCACCACCTTGGGCCTGGTGGTCATTACGTCCTTAGCCCGCAGGTCCCAGATATCCTTGCGGCGCTGGAGGAGGCGACGGAGATCGCCGTCCGTGATAATGCCGGCCAGACGCCCATCTCCGTCGACCACGCAGGTAGCTCCAAACCGTTTGCGGGCGATCTCGAAGATCGCTTCTTCGAGGGAGGCCTCCAGACCCACCCGGGGCACGGCATCGTTGGTGAACATCACGTCCTCTACCCTCAGGTTGAGCTGACGACCAAGACTGCCGCCCGGGTGCAGGAGCGCAAAGTCCTCTGGGCGCACTCCCCTCCGCTGCAGGAGGGCCACGGCAAGGGCGTCTCCCATCGCCAGGGCCGCTGTGGAGCTTGCGGTGGGCGCGAGGTTAAAGGGGCAGGCCTCCTCCTCCACGCTCACGTCCAGCACTACGTCGCTCTTCAGAGCCAGTGCCGAGCGGAGATTCCCCGTCAGGGTGATGATCGGGACCCCAATCTTTTTCAGGATGGGGATGAGCCGGGTGAGCTCGTCGGTGTTGCCACTCTTGGAGACGCAGACGACCACATCGTCCTTCATGACCACCCCGATATCCCCGTGCATCCCCTCCGACGGGTGGAGGTAATAGGCAGCGGTGCCCGTGCTGGCAAGGGTCGAGGCGATCTTACGCGCCACGATCCCCGACTTTCCGATGCCCGTAACGATGACGCGCCCCTTGCAGTGGTAGAGCAGGTCGAGCGCCTTCAGGAAGGGCCCGCCCAGGCGGTCGCACAGCCGTTCCACCGCTCGGGCTTCGACCATCAGAACGCGACGGGCGATCTCCAAGAGCGCTTCCCCTGCCCACTCCCCATGACCGGGGCGGGAAGCTACCTCCGTCGCTTTCCCTTTGCTCTCCAAGGCCAACTCAACTCCCGATTGGAGGATCTACAGGATTCCGTACCGGCGAACCACCGCGTGAAGGTCGACCAACTGCCGCAACAGGTCCTCCAGCCGATCCAGGGGCCACATGCTCGAGGCGTCGCAGAGGGCCTCGGCGCAATTGGGATGCGTTTCGATGAACACGGCGTCAACGCCGGCCGCCACCGCGGCGCGAGCGATCGGGGGAACGAACTCGGGGCTTCCGCCGCGAGGGTCCGCCGACGGCACACCGTAGTTCCGCACTGCGTGAGTGGCGTCCATCACCACCGGATAGCCGAAGCCCCTCATGATCGCCAGGGATCGGATATCCACAACCAGATTCCGGTATCCGAAGAAGGAACCCCGTTCGGTGAGCAGGATCTGGTCGTTTCCCTGGCTGCGGATCTTGCCGATCACTTTCTCCATGTCCCTGGGGTCAAGGAACTGCCCCTTCTTGACGTTCACGGGTTTGCCCGTACGGGCGACCGCTACCGCCAGGCTTGTCTGCATGGAGAGGTAAGCCGGGATCTGCAGGATGTCCAGAACCTCGGCAGCCGGCGCTGCCTGCCACGACTCGTGAACATCGGACAGCACCGGCACCCCAACCTCCCTCTTCACCCGCTCCAGAATCCTCAGGCCCTCCTCCAAACCCGGACCCTGGTAGTATTCCACCGAGGAACGATTGTCTTTGAGGAACGAGGACTTGTAGACGAACGGCATTCCCACCCGTTCGGCGACACCCCGGATGCTCTCCGCCGCGCGAAGGGCCAAGTCCTCCGATTCGATCACGCAGGGACCGGCGATCAGGACCAACTGGCCGTCACCGATCCGGACTGTGCCCGCTTGGACTGTTTTCACCATCAATGCGTGGCTCCTACGATTGCCGCCGCTGGGATCACCGCTCCTTCCGGTTAGTCCGAGGCCGCTACCCTGGTCGCCTCCTCCGGCACCTGGCGCCTGGCTTTGAACTCAAGGGCAGCACGCACAAAGTCCCGGAAGAGGGGATGAGCACGCAGCACCCGGCTCTTCAGCTCCGGATGAAACTGGACCCCGACGAACCATGGGTGGTCCTGCAGTTCGATGATCTCCACCAGGTTCAGATCGGGGTTCACCCCGCTGACCACGAGGCCGTTGCTCTCCAAGATGGGCCGATACGGGTTGTTGAACTCGTAGCGGTGGCGGTGGCGCTCGCTGATCTCCGTCGTCCCGTAGGCCCGATGCGCCAGCGTCCCCGGCCGAATCTGGCAACGATAGGCGCCCAAGCGCATCGTGCCGCCCAAGTTCTCGATATTCACCTGCGTGGGCAGGAGGTCGATCACCGGGTGCGGCGTCTCTTCAACGAACTCCCGGCTGTGGGCCCCTTCCAGGCCGCACACGTTGCGCGCAAATTCGATCACCGCTACCTGGAGGCCAAGGCAGATGCCGAAGAAGGGGACTTTGGCCTCGCGCGCAAACTGAACAGCCCGCACCTTTCCTTCAATCCCCCTTTCGCCGAAGCCGCCCGGCACCAGAATGCCGGCGACGTCCGACAAGTAGTCGGCAGGAGGCCGCAGCTCCAGCGCTTCCGACGAGACCCATTTCAGCTCGACGCGCGCATCGTTTTCGACCCCGGCGTGCACAAAGGCTTCCACGATGCTCTTGTAGGAATCGTGCAGCTCCGTGTACTTGCCGACAATGGCGATGCGAACGAAGGCCGAGGGGTTCTTGACCTTGTAGACGAAGTCCCGCCATGCCTTGAGGTCGGGAGGACCGCACTGGATCCCGAGGCGCTTGATGATCTTGTCGGCCACCCCGTTCTCCTCGAAGATGAGCGGCACCTCGTAAATGGACTCTACATCACGCGCCTCGATCACGAAATCCTTCGGCACGTTGCAGAAGAGGCCGATCTTCTGGCGCAATTCCTCGCTGAGGTGGGTTTCCACCCGGCAGAGAAGCATGTCCGGCTGGATCCCGATCTCCCGCAAGCGCATCACGGAGTGCTGAGTAGGCTTGGTCTTGTATTCGCCAGCCGCACGCACGTACGGTACAAGGGTGAGGTGGACGTTCATTGTGTTCTCGGGGCCCTCCTCGAGGCAGAACTGGCGGATAGCCTCCAGGAACGGCAGGCTCTCGATGTCGCCCACCGTGCCGCCGACCTCCACGATCACCACGTCCTTCTTATCGCCGTCGTTGGCCACCTCGCGGATGTGCCGCTTGATCTCGTCGGTGATGTGGGGGATGACCTGGACGGTCTTCCCAAGGTAATCGCCCCGCCGTTCGCGGGTGATGACCGTGTAGTAGATCTGCCCGGTCGTCGCGTTGTTCTTGCGCGACATGTTCTCGTCGATGAAGCGCTCGTAGTGGCCCAGGTCGAGGTCGGTCTCGGCGCCGTCGTCGGTCACGTAGACCTCACCGTGCTGGTAGGGACTGAGCGTGCCAGGATCAACGTTGATGTACGGGTCGAACTTGAGGAGGGTCACCTTAAGCCCGCGCGCCTTGAGCAGGCGCCCGATGGAGGCAGACGCAATCCCCTTCCCCAGCGAGCTCACCACACCCCCCGTCACGAACACGTACTTGGTCTGCCGGTTGGCCATGGCCCTCACCTCAAACCCGCCGTGCTGCGCCGCCCGCAGCTACCAGACGTCGCACCATTTCCAGGTCCTCCGGTGTGTCCACACAAAGGGCTTTCCCTTCCACAATCCGGACTTTGACGCGGATCCCGTTTTGCAGCAGCCGCAATTGCTCCAGCTTCTCCACCTGTTCGAGGGAGCTCGGGGGCAGTGCCGAAAACCGCAACAAGGCTTCCCGCCGGTAGACGTACAACCCGATCTGATCCAAGTACAGGTGGTGCTGGGGCCATTGGTGGACGTCTGGCACGTCTCGGCAGTAGGGGATCACGGCGCGGCTGAAATACAGAGCGTAGCCTTGATGGTCCACAACGACCCGCGCTGTGTTCACGTTGTCCAGTTCCGAGGGATCTTCTACCGGACGGGCCAGGGTGACCACTTCCGCCGCTGGATCCTGCAGGAGGGTTTCGACGGCCGCGTCAAGTACCGCGGGATTGAGAAGAGGCTCATCCCCTTGGATGTTGGCGACGATAGCGAACTCGGGCATGCGCGTGGCGACCCAGGCCACGCGGTCCGACCCGGAGGCAAAGGTGTCCGGCGTCAGAAGCGCCTCCCCCCCGAAGCCCTGCACGGCCGTGTAGATTCGCTCGTCGTCGGTGGCCACCAGCAGGCGATCGAGGGTCTGAGCCCGCCGGGCAGCCTCCCACACCCACTGGATCATCGGCTTGCCCGCAATGTCCGCGAGGGGCTTGCCCGGAAAGCGACGGGATGCCCATCGCGCCGGGATGACGCCGAGCACCTGCGCTCGTCCCATCTTCCTACCCAATGACCTTGGGGACGCTGAAAAAGCCCAGCTTCTTGGCTGGAGCATTCCTCAGCGCCTCTTCCTGGGTCAAGCCGGGTCGCACCGCGTCCTCGCGCATCACATTGGCCAGCTCGACGACATGCGTGGTCGGCGGTACATTCTCCAGATCGAGCTCTTTGATCTTCTCCACGTACTCCACAATCTTGGCCAGCTGCTCCGCAATCTGTACCTTCTCCTCCTCCGTGAAGCTGAGCTTGGCCAGGCGTGCGATCCGGTCCACTTCCTCCAGACTGATGGGCACCGACTCCCCTCCCTCGCTCTGTGTGTTTGGCATAGAAAAAGGCCCCGCCCGGGCCCTAACTGCCACGCATCTTCCCGCATTCCAGGACTAATTTAAGCCATCACCCCCTGATTGTCAAGGTCAATTCCCCCAATGGTATAGTTTTTGTAAGAGCTCCAGCCCCCTCATCCCCGCTCCACCACGTGCTTCAGCTGGCAGAGGGAGTGATTCCAGACCACATCGTGGGCGAAGCCGGGAAAGAGCCGGGCGAAAGCGTGCCAGAACCAGCGCCGAGGCACGGTCCTCCCGTGAGGGAAATTGAACCCCACGTAGATCGACAAGAGATAGCAACCGGGCCGATGGCGCGCCACATCGAAAAGCAAGAGGCCACCCCGGGCAAAGCCGTCCAGCACACGGAACACAAGGCGCTGCGCCGGCACCACCCGGACGAGCTCTACGTGGAAGCTGAGGGCGCGCAGCGGCAGCCGGTAGGAGATCCGGCAACCCGGCCGACCGGGCTTCCCGCGCACCCTTCGGACATCCACCCAGCGAGGTCGGAAAAACTCGCGGTCCGGCTCTCCAAAACGGGCCAACTCCCGCAGGATCCGCGCCGGCGTGGCGCGAATGCGGATGGAGTACATCCGCTCCACGTCGGGCGTGTGCCCGAGCCCGAATTCCTCCAGGAGGGTGAGGATGTCGGACTTGCGAGCCATGAAGTCTTCGCGGTGAAGCCCCGTCGGATATCGCCCGAACCCCTCCCACCGGAGGCCGAAGAAGAGCTCGGTTAGGACGTTCCGAAGCGTCACCAGGAGGCCACCCACAAGGATGCGGTACACGGCGGCGGGGTGAAGCATGGAGACGAAAATCCTGCGGTAGCTGTCGTCGCCGCTGGCGATCTTCCAGAGGATGTGGGCCAGCCTTCGCTGGTGCGCAGGCTTGCCCTTCCGCTCCGTGAGTACCGCCTGATAGAGAATCCGGCTCAGGCTGCGGTTCCCGAAGGCCAGGCGATTGAGGAAAAACACCGCGCGGCCGAACCGATTGTCGCGGCGCAGCTTTTCGACGACTGGGACGTAGCCGTCCTCCAGGCTATGACGGTCGATGCCCAGCTGCAGGACGGTGTCCGCAAGCGCCCACGCCGTGACGAATGCGGAGTAGATCCCATCCTTGTACAGGCGCGCGACCGCAAGGTCTCCGACTGCCGCCACGCGCTCCCCTACATAGCCCCTGGCCGCTCCCGTCGGGATGGCGGGGGAACAGAGGCAAGCCACGGGCTCGTTCAGCCCGACGGGGAGAATACGGTGAATGTGGGGAAGCCGGAAGAACCGCCTCACCAGATCCGCGGACTGACCGCGCTCGGCATGATCCACCGCTTTCCCTATGAGGACGACCGTTAGGAACCCCCGCTTCGGAATAAGGGAGGACATCTCGATCCGGAATTCCCGGGATCCGTAGGTCGCGAAGAACGCCTCCCCGAGAAAGGGGCGGATCGCCGTCTGCGGGACCCGGACCTCTGCCACCAGGGTGCGTCGGACTTTGGGGGGCTGGAACCGTGGGAGCAGACGGCGTACGTTCTGCAGAAAAGACGCCGTGGTCACTCCGACCCCGGGCCTCGGATTGACCCCTGTGGCTAGGGCCACGAAGTCGGCCACCAAAGACTGCCTGACGGCCGAGGGTTGATCCTTGGCGCGGTAGCGCAGCTCGATCCTTCCGTCGGCCAACCGGATGAGCTCTTCGACCTCCGCCGCCACCAGGCGCGCCCCCTCCTGCAGCGCCCTGCTCAGCAGGTACTCATCGAGGCTCCGGCGGCCTGAGGATCGTCCGGGCGGTAGCGATCCGCGGAAAACAGCGTACATCCGCCGGTCGTCCGGTACCCGCAGCTCCAGATTCTTCCACTCGCCCTGCACCGTCACGTTGTGAATGCGCGTCTGGAGCACATCGGGCGGCAGCCGAAGGCGATTAGCCCTCAGGGCATCGGCCAGGCGAGGCGAGATTCCGCCCGCGCAACTGTTGCACCCCTCGAGCCGAGGCTCGTCGGGCCGAGCCTTTCTCTCGAAAAGCCATACTTGGAAGCTCCGGCCCTGTTCCCGGGCCTTGCGCAGCAGCCTGATGGCGAAGAAGCACCCCGCCGGGCCGGCTCCTACAATGGCCACGTTTGCGCCGTCGGGGAGGATTTGCCCTTTCCGCCTCCGCCCTCCAGGCACCGCTTCTCCCCTCCTTGGGTTCGGCCTCCTGCACCGACGCAGCTATCTCATTTCCCGGAGCCCCTCACGCGCAGGAGAACCTCTCCGCTCAGGCCAGCCAGCTGGAGAGCAAGGCCGTTTCTCCCTGCGCGTACTTCCCCGCCCCCGAGGGCGCGCCGATAGACGCTCCCAGCAGGTACCGGAAGAACGACCTTCTGTTCCTGGGTGCTGCGGTTCAGGGCCACGATGGCCTGATCCTGGCCCAGCGTGCGCTCGAAAGCGAACACGTCCTTCGCGTCGTCAGCCAGCAGAGTGCGGTAGTCGCCCGTCTGGAACACGGGATGCTCGTTCCGCAGGCGCGCCAGCGTCCGGTACCAGTTGTGGAGAGTGTGGTCAAAGAACACCGGATCGGCCGGGCGAGAGTGTCCCGGCAGCGGATGGTGCGTCTCGGGGGCGAAGGTCATCTCCGGCCACACCATCGGCTTGCGGTCGTCCGGGTCATCGGCGCCCCACATGCCCGCTTCGTCTCCGTAGTAGATCATTGGAGCGCCCACGTAGGTCATCTGGAAAAGGACCACAAGCCTGAGGAGCCTCCACTCCTGCTCGTTCGGGCGACGCACGTCGTAGCGGGGATTCCAGCGGGGGCTACACTCCCGATCGAAGGGTCGGTCCGGATTCACGATCATCGAGGCCAGGCGGTCGGTGTCGTGGCTGTCGATCAGGTTCTGCAGGCGGTAGAGCGCTTCCTTTGGGTATCGGGAGCGAATTTCGGCAAGCCGCCGATCGAATTCGCGCGCGCTGATCTTCTGATTTCGATCGACAAAATAGGCTACCACCGCCTTGGCCCAGAGGTAATTCATGACCGCCGAAAAGCGGTCCCCGCGCAGCCATTCGCTGGCATCTCCCCAGATCTCGCCGGTGGTGTAGGCCTGGGGGTTGATCGAGCGCACGTAGGCGCACCACTCCGTCCAGAAGTCGGGGTCGACGTTCTCCGGAACGTCAAGCCTCCAGCCATCGACGCCGTCGGAAGGATCGCCGTCGCCGTTGGGATCCATCCAGCGACGGGTAATGGCGAGGATGTGCTGCCTGGGTCCCTCGACGATCCCTCGTTCGTCCTCGCGCCACTCGGGAAGCGACCGCACATCCCACCAACAGGCATAGTCGAACTCGTCCTCAGGGGTGGTCGGATCGTCCCAGCGCCTGATCTCAAACCAGCCCGTGAACCGGGACTGCGGGCCTTTCTCCCGAACGTCCCGGAAAGCCCAGAAGGTGGTTCCGACGTGGTTGAAAACGCCGTCGATGATCACCCTTATGCCCCGCCGATGGGCTTCGGCGATCAGCTTGAGGAAGAGGCTATCGGCCGACGTCCATTTCCAGGTGGTAGGATCCGCCGGGTCTTCGGTCGCCCAAATCCGGCGGTCCCCCTCAGGATCAGGACCGAAATTGTTGTCCACGTGGTGGTACATGGTTGCGTCGTACTTGTGGAGCGAAGGGGATTCGAAAATCGGGTTCAGGTAAATGGCTCCTACACCCAGGTCGCGCAGGTAGTCGAGCCGGTCAAGAACCCCCTGAAGATCCCCTCCGTAGCGGCGGTCAAACACAACGTCGTAGAATTGGCGGCCTCGTTTGGCCTCCCAGGGGGCCAGCTCGTACCAGTCCGCCGTCCAAGGGCTCACCCGCCAGTCAGGATCGTCGATAATTCCTGCGTCCAGAGCCGTGGGATCGTTGCTCGTGTCCCCGTTGCAGAAGCGTTCGGGGAAGATCTGGTACCAGACCACCCGCGCCGCCCACTCGGGGCCCTCGTCGGCCACGGCGGCACGTCCCGGACCGAGCACCGCGACGAGCAGGAGACCGAAGGCACATCGTCGAGGGAGAGCCAGGCGAACGATCATGGACACCTCCTTGTCGCTTCCGTTGACCCCTTGACCCACATGCCGAACTTAGCCTGTTCGCACTTCAAATGCAAACGTGCGCCCCCCACGATGCGGGGATCCGGTCTCTTGTCTCCAGCAGGCATAGGCGAGCGGAACCCCTACCGGTTTGGGGTGCCGCAATTCGTCGACTCCGGCGGCTTGATGGGCCGCGTGCGGATCCCCCTTACCCTTGGCGATGTCCAAAGGCAGGATCAGGGAGAGAATCCAGCTGACCTACCTCTGACCGCGTCCGGGCCCAAACGCCCGCCTCCCTCGCGTGCCCCGGCGAGCACGGAGCGCGGTTGTCTATCGAGGTGCCGAGGGAAAGGTGTTCGATCAGTCCAAGGCGAGAGCTGCTGCACCGAGGACGCCCGCCAGGTCTCCCAGAGCGGCTTTGACGAGCTTCACATGATCCCTGGGCCGAGGATTCACGTTGGCCCGCAGTGCCCGATCGGCCGCCTCGGCGAAGAATTCCCAACCCGCGGCCACCGAGCCCCCCACCACAATCACGTCCGGATCCAGGACGTTAACTAGGTAACTGAGCATGGTCCCCAGGTGGGTACCGTAGTCACGATAGGCTTCGAGGGCCGCGGTCTCTCCCGCCTCGGCTCGGCGGAAGATCTCCCTCCCGTCGGCCTCCACATTGGCCGCCTTTCGGTAACAGCGCACCAGCCCGCGGGCGGAGCCGTACTCTTCGAAGGTTGCGTCCTGGTAGGGGCAGCACCAGATCTCCGCGGCCGTGCCGGTAGCTCCCTCGAAGATCTTGCGGTCCACGACGATACCGCAGCCGAAGCCCGTCCCGAGAGTGACGCCGGCCACGATGCCAGCGCCTCGGCCGGCACCGAAGATCGCTTCCCCCAGGACAAAGCAATTGCCGTCGTTGTTGAGCTGGACGGGAAGTCCAAGTCTCGCCTCCAGTTCCTCCCGAAGAGGGTAGTTCCACATGGTGGGAAGATTGGGCGGGGTCAGCAGCGTTCCGGTGGCCAGGTCCAGCGGTCCCGGCGAGCCAACCCCTACACCACCCATAGCCCGCAGCTCCACCCCCGCCTTCCCGGCAGCCTCGCGGACGGCCCGCGCCATCGTATCGGCGATCTCGTCAGCCGGGCGCTGGGCCTGCGTAGGTCTCTCCACTACCTCCCCAACCATAGCGCCTGTCTGGTCAATGATCCCGACGCGAATTTTCGTTCCCCCGAAGTCAATCCCAGCGACGAGTCGAGAAGCCACCCTGATCCTCCTGAGCTCAGAACGGTTAGCCCGGACCAGCGAGCACGAAGAGGGGCTACTTCACGAAGAGTTCCATCTGGCGCGCGGAGAGAAACTCCCCTCCGTCGTTCCGCACGACTACCATCTCCTCAATCGTGGCCACCCCGAAGCCAGGAACCACGGCGCGGGGCTCGAGGGTGTACACCTGCCCTTCCTCGACCGGTTCGTAGGCCAACCGGCCGTATCGTTCCCAACGTGGACAGAGGAGACCAGCGCCGTCGTGAGCCCTGCGGCCGATCTGATGGCCCAGAGCGTGGGGGTACTCGTCGAAGCCTTGCCCGACAATGTGGGAGCGGGCCACCTCATCCACGCGCCAGCCCTCCACACCGGGACGGAGCCTCTCTGCAGCCAGACTGATGGCATCGCGCACGGCCGCGAAGGCGCGCCGAACCTCTGCCGGCGGCTCCGACTCGCCCGGCCGCAGGAAATACCAGGTGCGCTGCAAGTCGGAGGCGTAACCGCCGGCCAAGACGCCGAAATCCACACTCACCAGGTGCCCCGGCTCAATCGTCCGCTCCGTCGGCCCCGCATGGGCGCCAGCCGCCTCGGGTCCCGCAAAGACGCTCGGACAATATTCCGGATCCCAGGCCGGGGATAGGCCCCTTTGGCGCATTTCCTTCCGGATCAACTCGGCCACCTCGGCTTCCGTCATCCCCGGGGCAATGCGCTGGTCCACGACGGCGAGGATCTCTTGGGTTTGGCGCACGGAATATCGAATCCGTTCCAGCTCCGCCGGGGTCTTCCTCCCCCGGAGGGCAGCGATCACCGACTCCGCGCTCTCCAGTCGCTCGATGTACGGAGTACCCTCCAACCACTCGCGGAGAACCAGGAACAGGCCGTGGCTGAGTCCATCGGCCAGGGGGTCATCTTTGGAGAAATTGATCGCGATCCTCTTGGGGTCGAAGTGGGCAAGCCACTTGAGGAGCTCCGGCCGCAGCGATTCTCGGTATCCGATCACCTGACCGAACACCCCTCGCTCCCGGACGTGGGCCAGATCAAGGCTGCCGACGAGAGCGACGGATTCGCCCTGCGCCGAGACCAAGAAAGCCGACTGCCAGGTCACACTCGTCCCGAGGATCAGTTCAAGGACCGGGTCGGGGTTCGTGTCGCTCTCGCGCACGAGGGTGAGCCAGAGGTCGATCCCCTTTTCCTGCAGGATGCCAGCGGCCTGGGAGATCTTTTCGCGTGCTACCTCGGCACTCATTCCTCCCACTCCTCCAACGGTCCCGTCCGGCGGTTTGAAGGTTTCCAGATCCCCAGGGCCAAGTCCCTGGATGGGAAGAACATGTTCTCCGCGAAGAGGTCCTGAAACTCGGGTTCGGCCGCGATTTCCACGTACTCCACTTGAGCCGCAGCCGAGGAGGCCTCCTCGCGCGCCTTTCGTGACAGGAGCGCCATCTCCGCCCCGGTGAGAGCCGCGTTGCCCACGAAACGGATTTTCCCGGGATCCACAGGCGGCAATAGCCCGATCCGGATCGCGTTCTCGGGGCGAATGTAGTTTCCGAAGCCCCCCGCCACAAGGATCTGGTCCACGTCCGCAATGCCCACGCCAGCCCTGCGGAGAAGCAGCTGCATCCCGGTCGCGATGGCCCCTTTGGCGAGCTGCACCTGGCGCACGTCGGAGCTGGTGAATGTGATCGTCCGGCCCTCAACCTCCGCCAGGACGAACTCCACGCCCCTCTCTCCCCGACGCACGCGCTCGCGCAAGTTGGCCGGGACGTCCGGGGGCAGATCCTCCGGAGGGAGCATCCTGCCCGAAGGCTCGATGGCCCCCACGCTCAGAAGCACTGCGACCAGATCGATGCAGGCTGACCCGCAGATGCCGCGCGGCTGGACCTCGCCGATCACGTGGAACTTGAGCTCGCCATTGTCCAGCCACAGAGCGTCGATCGCTCCCTTCTCGGCGCGCATCCCGTGGACGATCGTGGCCCCCTCAAAGGCAGGACCCGCGGCCGTCGAGCAGGCAATGCCCCAGCCCCGACGTCCAAGGACGATCTCGCCGTTGGTGCCGATGTCGATCGCCAGCGTGAGACACTCGCGACGCAAAAGGTCGGTGGCCAGAATCACCCCCGTCGTATCGCCGCCCACAAAACGCCCAATGGCCGGGAGAAGGTACACCCTCCCCCGCGGATGAATGCGCAGGCCAAGCTCCCGGGCATCGAGCCGGAGGGCCGCCCGGAAGGCGGGCACATAGGGGTACTGGGCCAGGAACCGAGCGTCTACTCCGATCAGAAGATGAAGCATGGCCGTATTCCCCACGATCACGGCCTCGTAGATCCGGTTCCGCCGGATTTTCGCTTCACCCAGCACCTCGTCGATCAGACCGTTGATCGCCTTTGCCACGAGGCTCTGCAGTCGGCGGCGGTGGCTTCGGCTCTGTCCCGCGTACTGGATCCTTGAGATGACGTCCTCCCCGTACACCCTCTGGGGATTGACGGAACTTGCCACGGCCTCCACCGTGCCACTGCGGAGGTCAACCAATTTGACGACGATCGTGGTAGTACCCAGATCGATCGCCAGACCGTAGGCCTGGCCGGTTGTGTCACCCTTTTCGAAATCGACGATCCGCCCCTCCACGGCCACCAGAGTGCCGGCGTATCCCCACTCCCGCAGGCGGCCCGGAAGCTCACGGAGAAGCCCGAGGTCCTCATTCTGCCACGGAAGATCCCCTCCGGCAGCGGCCATGAGATCTTCCCGATCCGCAGGGTTTCCCTCGAGGGTGGGGGCGGGAAGCCGTAGGTAACGCTTCTCGACAGCGGGCTGCCGCTCAACGGTTCGGGTGATTCCGCGGGTGAGGATCGGGCCCCCGTCCCTTCCGGAGTCGACGGTCACGACGACGTCGCCGCGGGGGCGGGTCTGGCAGGCCAGGCGCACCCCTTGCCCGAGAGCGTTTTCGGACAGGAATCTGCGCTCCACCGCCGTCGGCGCACTCACCTTTCCCTGCACAGAGACGCGGCATTTGCCACACGTGCCGGCGCCTCCACAGACGGCGGGAAGCGAAACGCCGGCTTTCTGCGCAGCCTCGAGCAAAGTGGCATCACCCGGACAGTGGCAGCGCAGCCCTGAGGGTTCGAAACGCACAGTGATCATTGGCCGGGTCCTGCTCCCAGGCGAACGCACAGCCAGAGCTCCTGTCTCCCCTCGCGATGGGAGGAGGTTCCTGCACCCCGGCAGGTGCCATCGAAGCCGCACCGGAGCGATTGGGAAGGCGAGGGGCCCAAGCCACTCATCACGCGGTCCCGCCTTCAAGCCGTAGACGCCTTTTCTGCTTCACCGCCGCGGGTGTTGCTTTGCACCCTGGAACTGCGCCGATTCTTGTCCCGAGCCTCGACCAGAGCCTGGTACGCCGGCCAGAAGACATCCAGGGCACCCAGCAGGAACTCATCGCCCCGCCCATGGAAATCCGAGCCCCCGGTTTCCAGGAGACCGTGGTCCCGGGCGATCTTGCGAATCCATTCCACGTTTTCGGCTGAGTGGCGTGGGTGGACTGCCTCGAGTCCGTCGATGCCGAGCTCGATGGCGCGCAGAACCTCCTCTCGGCTCAGGCCATCGCCCGGATGCGCCAGAACGGCCAGTCCCCCAGCGCGATGGATCAGCTCAACGGCGTCGGCCGGTGAGAGTTTGCGTTTCGGCACGTAGGCAGGCCTGCCGTCCCCCAGGTACCGCTCAAAAGCCTCGGCGATCGAGGAGACGTAGCCGTGCTGCAGGAGGGCATCGGCAATGTGGGGGCGGCCCAGGGCCCCGGAGCCCACACGCTGCACAAGCTCGGCAAAGTCCAGGTGGATTCCCAGTTCGGCCAGCCGCTGGACCATTCGGCGTCCGCGCTGCAGGCGCTCCTCATGGTACCAGTGCACATAGTCCCGAATTTCCGGATGCCTGGGGTCCACGAAGAAGCCGAGCATGTGGACGTCCAGGCTCCCCCCCTCACAGCTGATCTCGATTCCGGGCACTACTTCGATCCCCACGGCCTTGCCCGCGCGCAAAGCCTCCTCGATGCCCCCGACCTCATCGTGATCCGTTAGGGCAATGGCTCGGAGCCCCGCAGCAGCGGCCTTGCGAACCAGTTCCGCCGGACCGAAGAGCCCATCCGAAACACTGGAGTGGAGATGGAGATCGACCCGTTTTTCGTCCTGTCCCATCGATTGTCGCTTGGTCTGTTGCAAAGTCTGTTTCCGCGTGCAGACCTGCTCAGCACGGCCCTTCCCGGCGGCCTATGCTCATCGGCGGACGGCCGGCGGGCTTCAGATTCGCGGCAAGGTCACGCCCTGCTGGCGCTGGTACTTGCCTTTCTTGTCGGCGTAGGATCGCTGGCAGGGTTCATCGCTCTCAAAAAACAGGATCTGGGCGATCCCTTCGAACGCGTAGATCTTAGCGGGCAGAGGGGTTGTGTTCGAAATCTCCAAGGTCACATGGCCCTCCCAGCCGGGCTCCAGAGGCGTGACGTTGGTAATGATCCCACAGCGCGCGTACGTGGATTTCCCCACGCAGATGGTCATCACGTTCCGGGGAATGCGGAAGTACTCCACCGTGCGCCCGAGCGCGAACGAGTTGGGTGGAATAATGCAAACTTCCCCTTTGAAGTCGACGAGGCTCCGGGTGTCGAAATTCTTGGGGTCGACGATCGTGGTATTGATGTTGGTGAAGATCTTGAACTCGTCGGCGATGCGCACATCGTAGCCGTACGAGGAAAGGCCGTACGAAATCACGCCCTCGCTGATTTGCTCCTCTACGAACGGTTCGATCATTCCGAATTCCAGAGCCATCCTGCGGATCCAGCGATCGGACTTGATCGACATTCTGACCTCCTTCGCAACGCGGAAGTCCCCCTCTCCGCCGTCGGCGTCTTTAAGCGAGGGGGCGTCCGCACTGGGGTTCGGCTTCGGATACGCTCCGGGACAGGCCGGACGGACAGACCCCGTTGGCGCCGCGAGGACCACGCCTCGTCGGTGAAAGACAAGGTCGCCAACCTGAGCCCGGTATCCCCGAGGACCGATGGGCCTTAGGCTTCCAGCTCGAGCATGCGGTCAAGTGCCGCACGTGCTTGCGAGCGGGTGGGCTCGGGAACCTTTACTACGTTTACCTCCCCCAAGTTCTCCAGAGTCCAGGCCAGGCTCTGGAGCGTGATCTTGAACATGTTCGGACACATGCTGCGTGCCAACGGATAGATGCGCTTGGTCGGGTGCTCCATCGCCAGCCGCCGCACCATGTTGATCTCGGTGCCGATGGCGATGTGCGCACCGTCAGGAGCCGAGGCTACGTAGCGCGCGATGAATTCGGTGGAGCCGACGTGGTCCGCTCTGGCGACCACCTCTTCCTGGCACTCCGGGTGGACGAGCACGATCGCCTGAGGGTCCAGCTCCCGCACGCGGTCAACGTGTTCCGGGCGGAACCACCGGTGGACATGGCAGAAGCCATCCCAGAGGAAGACGTCGGCGCTACGGACTTGCTCCTCCGGCACAGCTGCGTCCGGCTGCTGAGATGGCCAGACCACCACCTGAAGGTTCCCCCTCCCCAGGCGCTTCAGCGTGTTGCGCCCCAGGTACTGGTCGGGAAAGAAGAAGAGTTTTTCCCTCTGCTCCAGGGCCCATTGAAATGCACGGTGCGCATTGGACGAGGTGCACACGGTCCCACCGTTTCGCCCCACGAAGGCCTTGAGCTCGGCGTAGGAGTTCATGTAGGTGACGGGCATCACGCGGCCCTCACCGAGCACCCGGCCCAGGTAATCCCAGACGGGCTCTACAAGCTCGAGGGGGGCAAAGTCGGCCAGAGGACAACCCGCCTCCAGGTTGGGGTGCAACACCACCTGATCTTCCCGCGAAAGGATGTCGGCACTTTCGGCCATGAAATGAACGCCGCAGAACACGATGTACCGAGCCTCCGACTGCGCCGCCAGCTTGGAGAGGCCAAAGGAATCCCCACGGTAGTCGGCCAGAGCGACGATCTCTGGGCGCTGGTAGTGGTGCCCCAGGATGACCAGCTCCTTGCCCAGCTTCCTCTTCACCGCGAGGACCCGCTGCCTCGCCTCCTCATCGGACATGGCCAGGTACTCATCCGGAACGAGCGTGGGCCGCTGCGACCGCGGGAGAGGATCCCCCGCCCGTCGCTTTTCACTGCCTCGGATGAACAGGGGTGATGCCACGTCGCCTCGTGTTGCCATAGTCGACACTCGAAAGCTTCCCCCTTTGGCACTCAGCCCGGCAGAAGGCCCTGGCTTACAATCTTGGAAGCGTTCAACACTAATCCCCGTACTCCGGTTCCGTGGTTGGTTCTTTCGCTGCTTCTGCGGACGAAGCTTCCCTCTCCCTTTCCTCGTCCGGGGCGACTTTCTCCCGAGGGCGGCGTCGGGCCAGACGGGCCACAATGATGCTGATCTCGTACAGCACGATGAGGGGCATCGCCAGAAGGATCTGGCTGAAGACATCGGGCGGGGTCAGAATGGCTGCCACCACGAAGACCAGGACGATGCTGTAGCGCCGGTAGCGGGACATGAACTCAGGGGTAAGGATGCCGATGCGCGCCAGAATAAACGAGAGCACAGGAAGCTCGAACACGATGCCGAAGGCCAGCATCAGGTTGGTGACGAACCCCAGGTAGTCCTTGATGCGGATCGCAGCTTCCACATCCGGGGTCTCAAAGCCCAGAAGAAAATTGAGGCCGATGGGGACGATCACGAAATAGGCGAAGAGGGCCCCGATGACAAAGTTGATGGTGGAGATGATAATGATGTGCGGCACATACCGCTTCTCATGGGGAAGGAGCCCGGGAGCGATGAACTGCCACATCTGGTAGAAGATCACCGGAAGGCCGAAGATGATCCCGCCGAAGAGGGATAGCTTGATCCGGATCATGAAACCTTCGGTCGGGGAAAGGAAAATCAGCTTACGGCCCGCAGGAAAGGGTCGGGTCAGAAAGGAAAGCATCTGTCCCGAGAAGAAGTAGGAGACGAGGGTGAGGACCAGGACGGCCGCAATGCACTTGATCAGCCGCCACCGGAGCTCCTCCAGATGATCGAGGAAAGGCATCCTCTTCTCGTCGTTTCGTTCTTGTCGCTTGCGTCCGGACATGTATCGCCCGCCGTCCCATCGAGGCTATGCCTGCCCATGCTTAGCGCCGCCAGGCCCGGACATGCTCGTGCGACCCTTAGCTAACGGATCCGAAGCCCCGAAAACCCCAGGAAGGCAATCGCCATGAGGCCGGCCATCACAAAGGCAATGGGGATCCCACGCATCGAGCGCGGGATGTCCGCAAGCTCCAGGCGCTCCCGGATGCTGGCCATCAGCACCAGAGCCAGGGTAAAGCCGAGCCCCGAAGTGAACCCTTGGACCACGCTCCCGATGAAGTTCAACCCCATGTCCAGGTTGAGGAGCGTCACGCCCAAGATGGCGCAGTTCGTGGTGATCAAGGGCAGGTAAATGCCTAAGGCCCGGTATAGCGCCGGACTGGTCTTCTGGATCACCATCTCGACGAATTGGACCAGGGAGGCGATCACCAGAATAAAGGCAATGGTCTTGAGGAACACCAGATCCGGTGGGCTCTGGAGACCGAGGAGGCGATAGAAGAGATTGGCCGGGGTCGGCTCCAAAAGGTAGTGATCCACGACCCAGGCCACAGAAGAAGCCAGGGTCATCACGAAAATCACCGCCGTCCCCATCCCGATCGCCGAGTCCAGCGCTTTGGATACCCCAAGGTACGGGCACAGTCCGAGGAACCGGCTGAAGATGAAATTGTTGATGAAGATCGCCCCGACCGAGATAATCAGCAGTGTCTTGAGCTCCATTGCCTTTCCCTCTTCGCGTAGCTGCGCTGCACCCCTTTGCCTACGAGCAGCGCCTTCGGTCAAGCCAATTCATCAGCCCCATGAGCAAGCCGATCGTGAGGAAGGCCCCCGGCGGCAGAATCATGATCAGCATCGGCTGAAAGCCGGGGCCCAGAACGGGGAAGCCGTACAGGCGTCCGTCACCCAGCAGCTCGCGAATGAGGCTCAGAGTGAGGAGCGCGAGGCTGAACCCGAAGCCCATGCCCAGTCCGTCCAGCAGCGAGCGGAACACCGTGTTGCGGCCCGCGAAGGCCTCGGCGCGCCCCAGAATAATGCAGTTCACGACGATGAGGGGCACAAAGATGCCAAGCGCCTTGTGCAGATCCGGAGCAAATCCGGCCATCACCAGATCCACAATGGTGACGAAGGTGGCGATGACCACAATGTAGATGGGGATCCGGATCTTGCGGGGTACAAAGCGCCGAATGAGGGAGATGATGATGTTCGACATCACCAGGACAAAGGTCATGGCCAGGCCCATGCCCACCGCGTTGCGCACGGAATTGGACACGGCGAGCGTTGGGCACAACCCCAGCGCCTGCTTGAAAACCGGGTTCTCCGCGTAGAGTCCTTTGGTCAGCTCCTTGCCCACACTCATGATCCGCTTACCTCAGCTTGCCCGTTCGAGTCTCCCGCCCTCTGCTCGACCTCAATTTGCGGCCGGAGCCTGAGGCTGCCGAAAGCCACCGAGCCGCTTTTCCAGCTCCTCCAGCCCCTTGCGAATGGAGTTGGTCACCGCCCGGGAGCTGATCGTCGCGCCGGTCACGCTCACGATCTCGCCGCCGTCCTTGTCCACGGCGAGCTGACGCGCGCCCTTACCCACAAACTGCCGCTGGAACCAGGGGTCCGATTCGCCGTAGCGGATCTCCTCGATCTTGGTGCCAAGACCAGGGGTCTCGAGCTCCCGTAGGATCTTGAGCCCGATGATCCGTCCGGTGGAGTCCACACCCACTAAGGTCTCGATCTCGCTGGAGTACCCCGTCCCCCGCGCCACAAAGGCGTAGCCCACCAAATCGGTGGTGTCGGGGTTCGCGTAGCCAATGTAGTAAACGATTTCCTCCCCTTGCCGTACCGGGACAATGGCCCGGGGATGGGCTTTCGGCAGGGCGGTCAGGAGAGCTTGCTCGAGAGCCAAACGCCGCTGCTCCTCAATGCGCGGTTTGGTGACGTGGTTCACTGCCCCGAGGACCCCCGCAGCGAGCACCGTCACCAACCCCAGAATCCAGGCCATCCGCAGCACGTCCTTCATCGCTTCCTCGCTCCAAAGATCGCCGGTTTGGTGTACCGATCCAGGAGGGGCACGGTCAGGTTCATCAGAAGAATCGAGTACGAAACCCCCTCCGGGTATCCGCCGATCAGGCGGATGATCACCGTGATCACCCCGCAGCCGATGCCGAAAATCCACTTCCCGCGCGGCGTCACCGGTGAGGTGACCATGTCCGTAGCCATGAAGAAAGCACCCAGAATCAGGCCTCCGGCCAGCACGTGGAAGAGCGGGTTGCCGGTAAAGAGGCCTTCGCTGCCGCCAAACATCCAGGTCAGGACCGCCACGGTGCCGATGTAGCCTACGGGGATCCGCAGGTCGATGTAGCGCTTGTAGAAGAGGAAAGCTGCTCCCAGGAGCAGCAAGAAAACCGAGGTCTCGCCGAGGCAACCGCCTACCCGCCCCCAGAAGAGATTGCCGTAGCTCTCGTAGAGCTTGCCGATGTGCGTCATCGCGTCGGCAATCTTCTGCGCCGGCACCTCCCCCGGCGCCACTTTAGCCTGATGGAGCACGTCGTGGGCCTGCTTCAGGAGATTGAGGGGCGTTGCCCCTGTCTCCACGTCGATCCCTGAGATGGTCCCGCCCCGCGGCGGAGTCCGGAAGATCGTCATGTGCGTGGGCCACGACGCCAGGAGAAAGGCGCGTCCCAGAAGCGCCGGGTTCATCGGGTTGTACCCCAGCCCGCCAAACACCTGCTTGCCAAGGCCGATCGCGAAGGCCGACCCGATGATCGGCAACCAGAAGGGAGCCTCCGCCGGCAGGTTGTAGGCCAGCAATAACCCCGTGACAAAAGCGCTTCCGTCGTAGACCGTCACCGGCTTACGCATCAGCTTCTGGATAGCCGCCTCGGTGCCCACGGCCGCAGCCACCGCCCAGAAGATCACCCACGCGGCGTGGGCCCCGAAGAAATAAACCGCCCCGATGCCCGCCGGCGCCAGGGAAAGCGCCACCAACCACATGATCTTCGGTATCGACTCCCTATCGGCCAGATGCGGAGAGGTGGAAACCTTCCAGACCTTCTCGTCCATTCTCTGCCCTCAAGAGTTGACCGCCTTCAGACCCTGAGGAAGAGTCCATGTGCCGTTCCCGTCTCCCCTCAGACGCCGCCGGACCGGTTAGCCAGCTGCCCGCAGCTTCCTGCTCACTTCCATCTTTCCCCACTTCATTGCGTGGACCAGGGGCAATCCAGCGGGGCAGACGTAGGCACACGACCCGCACTCGATACAGTCGAGTACCCCGTAGTCCTGGGCTCCCTCAAACCGCTTCGCCTTGACCAGATGGTACAGGGTCGTGGGCATGAGTCCCATGGGACAGGCGTCAATGCAGCGAGCGCAACGGATGCACACGGCCATTTGGCGCCGGTCCACCTCCTCCTGGTTCAGGACGACGATGCCAGAGGTGCCCTTGACCACGGGCACGTCCAGGGTGAACTGGGCAATGCCCATCATCGGCCCACCCATGAGGACGCGCGCGGCTCCATCCCGAATGCCTCCGCAGTGCTCGAGAACAAAGCTGAACGGAGTGCCAATGCGAACCAGGAGGTTCTTCGGCTCTACTACGCCCCTCCCGGTGACGGTGACCACGCGGTCGATGACCGGTCTCCGTTTGGCTACGGCCTGGTAGATGGCCCGGGCCGTCCCGACATTGTGCACCAGGCAGCCCACATCCATCGGGAGGCCGCCCCGGGGTACCTCCCTCCCGGTAAGGGCTTTGATCAGCTGCTTCTCCGCCCCCTGGGGATACTTGACCGGGAGGGCCACCACCTCACAGGACAGCCCTTCCCGCTGGACTGCCTGCCGCATCGCCCGCACGGCGTCCATTTTGTTGTCCTCGATGGCGATAAAGGCCTTCGCCGGCCGCAGCACCCGGAGGATGATCTTCATTCCCCGGACGATCTCCTCGGGGTACTCCAGCATCAGGCGGTGATCCGCCGTGAGGTAAGGCTCGCACTCTGCCCCATTGAGGATGAACGTATCGATGGGCTTGTTTGGCGGAGGCGAAAGCTTGACGTGCGTCGGAAAGGCCGCACCGCCCATTCCGGCCAGCCCGGCCATCCGGATCCGCTCCCGAATCTCCTCGGCCGGCAGCTGATCCCAGGCTTCGTCGTCCACCACCGTGTCCGACCACTCATCCTGGCCGTCCCCCTCGATCACGATGGATAGAGCCGTCGTCCCCAGGGGGTGGGGTCTGGGCTCGATGGCCTTCACGATGCCCGAAATGGAGGCGTGTACGGGGACCGAAACGTAGCCGCCCGGTTCGGTGAGCCGATCGCCCACCCGCACGCGATCCCCCGCCTGGACGATAGGCTGCCCTGGTGCGCCGATGTGCTGTTGCACGGGGATCACGACAACCGGGGGTGGAGGCAGGATCTCGATCGGCTTTTCCGCCGTCAGCTCCTTGTTTTCCGGAGGATGGACGCCTCCCCGAAAGCCTCTCCGCGTCAGTATCCGCAGGGCCATCCTATCTTTTCCTCCCGTTCAGTATAGGTGTTGCCCGTCGCATCCGGTGCTTGAGCGTGGAACACGAAAAAAGCAGGCGACCGACGCTCTCACGTCGCCACCTGCCACAGAGTTTGTGCCCGTTGCCGCGCCTGGTCTCGAAGGGAATTAACTCCGCACGTTCTCCCCGGCCGCTGGCGCCATTTCCGCTCGCGAAACGCGTCCCAGCTCCTCCAGCTCGCGCAGGAACTCGTCCTTGGTCTGGAACTTCCGGTAGACCGAGGCGAAGCGGACGTACGCCACCTCGTCCAGCTCTTTGAGGTGCGCCATGACCATCTCCCCGATGTCGCGGGACGGAACCTCGCGTTCTCCCCTTTCCCTCAGGGCCGCCTCGACGCGGGACACGATGCTCTCGATGTCCTCGATGGAGACGGGTCGCTTCGTGCAGGCCAGCTGGATGCCGCGCATCAGCTTTTCGCGGCTGAAGAGCTCCCTTCGGCCGTCCGCCTTCACCACGTAGAGACGCAGGACCTCCATCGTCTCCAGAGTGGTGAAGCGCTTCGCGCAGGACTTGCATTCTCGGCGCCGGCGGATGATGTAGCCGTCTTCGCGGGGCCTGCTGTCCAGCACCTTGGTGTCCTCACTCCCACAGAACGGACAGCGCACCTCCTCACCTCCTGCTTCGTCGGGCGACCCCGGGCTTCCATCCCGTCAGGATGGCAGGGGATAAAGGGGAAACTCGGCGGTCAGCGCGCGCACCTTCTCCCGAACGGCAAGGATACGTCGCTCGTCCTCAATGTGCGTCAGGACCTCGTGGATGAGATCAGCGATGAGCTCCATCTGCGGCTCTTTCATCCCGCGCGTTGTCACCGCCGGCGTCCCGATGCGAATGCCGCTGGTCACAAAGGGGCTCTGCTCATCGAACGGGACCATGTTCTTGTTGACCGTGATGCCTGCCTTTTCTAAGGCTTTCTCCGCGTCCCGGCCGGTGAGGCCCTTGTTGCGCAGGTCGACCAGCATCAGGTGATTGTCCGTACCGCCGGAAACGATGTGATATCCGTAGTCCATAAGGCGTCGCGCCAGGGTCTGAGCGTTGCGGATCACCTGCCGTGAGTACTCGCGGAATTCCGGCGCAAGAGCCTCCTTGAACGCCACCGCCTTCGCCGCAATCACGTGCATCAAGGGTCCACCCTGCACCCCGGGAAAGACATTGGCGTCGATGAGCTCCGAAATCATCCGCAGACGGCCCTTGGGATTCCGGATACCCATGTCGTTTTCCTCATCCCGGCCCAGAAGGATCATCCCCCCACGCGGGCCGCGGAGAGTCTTGTGGGTGGTGGTGGTCACGGCGTGGCAGTGGGGCAGAGGGTTATTCAGAAGCCCGCTGGCGATCAGACCCGCCGGGTGGGCGATGTCGGCCACAAGCTTCGCCCCCACCCGGTCGGCAATCTGCCGGAAGGCGGCGTAGTCGATATCGCGGGAGTAGGCACTGGCCCCCGTCATGATCAGCTTGGGTTTCTCGCGCTCGGCCAGCTCCGCCACCTCATCCATGTTGATCCGGCCGGTCTCTCGATCCACCCCGTAAAACACCACGCGAAAGAAGCGGCCGGAGAAGTTCACCGGGCTCCCATGGGTGAGGTGTCCTCCATGGGACAGGTTCATGCCCATGATGGTGTCGCCAGGGCGCAGGAAGGTGAAGTAGACCGCCATGTTGGCCTGGGAACCGCAGTGAGGCTGCACATTGGCGTGAACCGCGCCGAATAGCTTCTTCGCCCGCTCCCGCGCCAGTTCCTCGGCGATGTCGACAAACTGGCAGCCTCCGTAGTAGCGGTGCGAGGGATACCCCTCAGCGTACTTATTGGTCATCACCTGCCCAAGCGCCTGCAGGACGGCGAGGCTGACATGATTCTCCGAGGCGATCAGCTCGAGGGTATCGTTCTGGCGGCGGATCTCCCCAACAATAGCCTCGTAGATTTCCGGGTCAACCCTGCGGAGCTCCTCCACCGAAGTCCTCCCCACCCCTTAGGGTTCCGTACGGTCCAGCTCAGCGATCTTTTGGACCCGGCGGGCGTGCCTTCCCCCCTCGAACGGAGTCGACAACCACGTGTCCACGATCTCGAAGGCCAGGAGCTCGCCGAGGAGCTTGCCGCCAAGAGCCAGCACGTTGGCGTCGTTGTGCTGCCGGGAGAGGCGTGCGGTCGTCACCGAATCGCACAGGGCCGCGCGAATCCCCCGGATCTTATTGGCCACGATGGACATGCCGATCCCCGTGGCGCACACGAGGATCCCTGCTGCACATTCCCCCCGCGCCACGGCGCGCGCACACTGGGAACCGAAGTCCGGGTAGTCGGTCCGTTCCGTACTGTGCGCCCCGAAGTCCTTTACCTGAAAGCCCGCCGCGAGCAGGTGCTCCCGAAGCTTCTCCTTCAGCTCGTAGCCCGCGTGGTCGCACGCCAGCCCAATCGGCTTCCCTTTGTCGATCCAGGTCTGCGCCACCATCAGAGACTTACCGGTAGATCCAGGAGTAGCAGTCCAGCCGAGCCTCCTTCTCGTTCGGATGGAAGAAATAGTCTTCCTTGGTGGGGATCAGCTGTTGTAGATAGTTGATCATCCTCTGCGCGTAGTCGGACCACGCTGGGTCCTGTTTGGCTTTCTGGAATTCGTCGTAGGCAAGTTTGTAGACCAGCTTGTCGTCGAACTTGATGTCCCGGCCGGAGGAGCACTGGTCGGCCGCAGCCTGATAGATTTCTCCCCTGGCCACGTAGGCCATCCCGAAATTCGGATCGATCTGCAGGGCCCGGTTCGCGTACGTTCGCGCCTTCGCAAACTGCCCCAGCTCCTTGTAGGCGAGGGCGATCTCGCAAAGGGCTCGGGTGTTCCGGGCGTCCTTCTGCAGCACGCGCTCGAAGTACTGGATGGCCTTCGGGTACTGCTGAAGCTCGCTGTAGCAGTCCCCGACGTACATCATCGCCTCGACGTCGTCCGGATTGAGCTGGTGGAGGCGAAGGAATTTCTCGAGGGCCTTCTCGAAGTCCTGTCGGTCGTAGTACGCCTTGCCCAGATCGTAGAGGAGGCGCGCGTTCTGCGGATCAGCCTCCAGTGCCCGTTCCATGGCGTTCAGCGCTTCATCCGTGCGCCCCGTGGACTTGTACAGCTGGGCCAAGGCCTTGCGGGTTGTCTCGTCGCTGGGGTCCAACTCCAGAACCTTTTCATAGGCCCGGATCGCCTCGTGCAGCTGATTGTTCCGAACGTACAGGTTACCGAGGATCCGGTAGTCATCCACAGTGCCCGAGTCGACCGTCACCGCCTTCTCGTAGTGTTCGATCGCCTCGGGAATCTGTTCCCGCCCCATGTAGAGATAACCCAGATTGCGGTGAAGCGGCTGGCTGGTGGGAAACACCTGAAGCCCAAGGCGGTACACCACCTCAGCGCTGTCCAGCATTCCTAGCCGAAAGTAACAGTCCGCGAGATACCGGAAGGGCAGGTCCTTGAACACGCGCGTGGTGTCCAAACCGATTACATCCCAAAAGGGTTTGATACTGCGGTCGTAGAGTTTGTTCTTGTAGTTCTCGTAGGCCGTGCTCCAGGCCTTGTTTCGTTCGAACTCCCATACCCGGCGCAGCGAATCCAGGCGCGCCTTCTCCTGCTCGGGTGTGACCACGCTTTGCTGCTGCGCCGTAGGAGCGCAACCGTACTCCGCCAGCCCAATCGCGAGCAGAATCGCCAATGCGATTTCCGGCATCCAACCGGACAAGACCTTGCCTCTTCGCCCTGACACCTTAGCCCACCTCCGTCTTGGCGTGTACCGGGCCCGCTCCCAACTCTCTCGTCGCCGCGGAACCGCTTCGAGCTACAACCCTCAAGGCCCCGAAAATTTTAGCGTAAGTCCGGACAAAAAGCAAGCGTAATTTGGTCCTTGTCGTCTCCCACCACCACAGGTGGCCCCGCTACTGGCCGCGGACAAACCACTTCTCCGCTCCCACAAAGGTCACCCCGAACCGCAGGAACGTCTCTTGTACGGGATACTCATCTCGATTGCCCCTTCGTCCGTACTCAAAGGCAAGGTCGAGGCGACCCCGCGACTCCGGCAGCGGGAACCCGAAGCCGGCCGTCACTGCGTGTTCCGTGAGGTGCCTGTCCGCCGTAGGACTGAAAGCCCAGACCCGGCGGTACACACCCAATCGGAGCACGGTTTTCTTCCAAAGCGCGGAATACTGGCCAGCTTTGGGAGTGAACTGAAGCCCTGCCGACAGGTGGCTCCAGCTTTTCGCCCCCTCGCCCGCGCCGCCGTACAGCTGCCATCCGCTCCAGTCCTGACGCAAGAAGTCCAGCACCAGAAGCCAACTCTCTCCCAACGACAGAGCCTGCCCTACGCCCCAAATGGCCGGGTAATCTGTCTTCAGCTGACGTACGGTGTCCGAGGAGACGTAGCGGGACTCTCCCCTCCTCTCCCCTTGCAGCCGAGCCCTTGTTTGGTAGAAGCCGCCTACGTACAGGCGGCGCAGAGGATTGACCATGATCCCCAAGGCTGCAGCCGTCCCCCGCACGTGTAGCGAGTACTGGTCCTCACTGGAACGAAAGTCAGCCCGCTCGAAGTCCACACGCCACGAGTCGTCCAGCTTGCCGTAAAGGAGGCGGAGACCCGCACCCACACTCCACCTCCGTCCAAACAGGTGAGACAGGTCAAGGGCAAGGGCCTGCACGCCGCCGCGACCCTCCCTGATCTGCCGAAACCCGACTTCCGCTTCACCCGCGAAGGAATAACTACGGAAGCTGCCCGAACCGCGGAGCCGATAGGTACGGAGTGTGACGGGACGGAACCCGGCCGCCAATGCCCAGCTTCCAGCCACCGGTACGTGAAAATCGAAGGCAACGGGCATGCTGTAGTTGTGGCGTCCCGACGCCTGTCGGGTCTGCAGGCCCGTGCTCTCGTAGAGAAACGTTCCCGAAACGCACGTCAGGGGAAACGGTACCGAGGCAGCAGGGTTGAACGGGTTGACGCTCAGGCCCTCGGGCAGGGCAATCCCCCCTCCTCCGAGGGCACGAAACTGAGCGCCGGAAAGGACAGCGTTCTCCCCGAGTCCGAAAACCGAGTACAGCGACCCGGCCCGACCTCCTGAGACCCCCATCGACCCTAACACCACCAAGGCCAGCAACCCCATCCGCAGCCAGAGTCGAGGTGTTCTCACGCTCCTTCGCAACGGTGCCTCCCCTGCCTCAATCCAGGAACCCCTCTTCGAGAAATTCGCGGTCACGGAGTCGTACCTGGCGGCACGGTGTAGGTGATGATGAGCCGCGGGCCCGAGGCCGATTCCGACCCTGACGGGACAAACGCCACCCGGCCAACAGCTGCATCTTCACTGGCGATGCGGAGGAGAAAACCGTAGTCCGGCAGGTAACCCGCGACCATAAGCTGGACAACCTGGCTGAACCACTGGATCTGATCCTGAGCGGTCAGTTGGAACAGGCGATCGGAGGGGGTGAGGGTGGCAAAGGCCCGGTAACCGGAGGAATCGAACGACACGTACTCGCCCTCCCAGGGCCACTCCGTCACCCGATGCACCCCAATGGAGAGGGTTGGGTCTTCGAAGCGCGTTTGTTCCGGCACGACACTCCACTCCAGTTGCGCCCGATTGATGGACGCGCCCCGCGGTACCCGCGAAAGGTCGAACTTGAGGAGGATTCGATCCACGTCCTGGCCCGTCAGGGTGTAGGCCACTTCGGTTGGCAGATCGTCTCGGTGGGCCACGAAGACGTCGGCACTGGGATAGGTCTCCGCCGAGTCCAGCTTGCCGCCCTTCGTGTATTTAAGCCACAGGGTCGGCGCTACGTTCAGGTTGGCCACGTCAATGGCGTAGAGCCGGAACAGCACCTCTTCTCCGCCTTCCGCCTGCAACACGAATCCCCTATTGGCCGAGGCGTTCCAGGTCCAATCCGTGACGGCGGCCGTATCGAGACGCATTACCACGGCCAGCGAATCGCGCGTGCTCCAGACCGTGTCGCCCAGCACTCGAGAGAAATCCACCTGCGGGGCGTTTTCCCACGTCACTTCTTTCTCCTTCCACTCCCCGACGACCGCGTAGGCTCGTACGCGGACCTCGCCGGAGCCGTATCGAGCAGGCATTCGAAACCGCAGCTCAGCTCGGTGAACGTAAGCCGACTCGGGCAGGGCATCGAACAGCATAAAGGTGCGCGTTTCGAGTCCCTGGTAGCGTCCGACAAATAGGTAGTACCCGAGCCCGAAATTGATCGACGGCCGGATCTGACGAATTTCGGTGGGAGAAAGAACGATCTCGTGAAGGCTGCCGACCACGCTTTCGCCGCCGAAACCGGCCTCCAGGGGCAGATCCTTGGATCTCTGGCAGGCGTGCACCGTCAAGAGCGCCGCAAGAATAGGTACCGTTGGAAGAACCCGCGCTACTGGATGTCTCTTCATCGTCCGTTCCTTCTGGTGCTGGCGTTCTCCGCGCCGCGTCTACTCCTCCTGATGAACCACACGCCCCTTCTTGATAACCCAGCGCGGGCGCAGAGAGCCGAGGTAGTAGAAGAGCTCCCGATAGTCCGGTGTTGGCCAGACCACGATGTCGGCCGTTTTGCCCTCCTCCAGGGTCCCCAGTTCACCTTGCCGACCGAGAGCCCAGGCCCCGCCGACCGTGATGGCCGCCATGGCTTCGGCGGGACTGAGTCCCTGTTTGAGGCAGGCGAGGCTGCCTGCAAACGGGAGAAAGAAAATCGGTGAGCTTCCCGGGTTAAAGTCTGTGGCCACGGCAAGGGGCATACCGAGTTCGATCATCTTCCGGGCGGGCGCGAACCGGGACTTATTCAGGAAGAAAGTCGCCCCTGGCAGGTCCACGGGCACCACCCTGGCGGACGCCAGAAGCTCCAGATCCTCCACGGTGCAGTGGTCCAGATGGTCGGCCGACACAGCTCCCACCTTCGCAGCCACGCGTGAGCCCCCGCTCCGGGAAAGCTGCTCCGCGTGAATCTTGGCCTTGAGTCCGTGTTCGCTGGCAGAGGCCAGGATTCTTTCGGCCTCGAGGGGCGTGAAGAATCCCTCGTCACAAAAGACGTCGCAGAACTCGGCCAACCCCTCTTCGGCGACCGCTGGGAGCATTTCGGCCACGATCGCGTCCACGTACGCTTCGCGCCGGCCGCTGTATTCCTCCGGCAGGGCATGGGCACCGAGGAAAGTCGGAACGATATCTATTGGGTGGAGCTCCCGAAGCTTGGCCAGAACCCGCAGAAGCCGCACCTCGTGTTCGAGGGAGAGACCGTAGCCGGATTTGGCCTCCAGGGTAGTAGTCCCGGCTTTGAGGAATGCGTCCAATCGACGAAGGGCCAGGCGTAGCAGTTCTTCCTCCGATGCCTGGCGAACGGCCCGGACCGTGGAGAGGATTCCGCCACCCTTCCGGGCGATCTCTTCGTAGCTGGAGCCACGGAGCCTTGCCTCAAACTCGTCCAGGCGAGATCCCGCGAACACAGGGTGCGCGTGGCTGTCGACAAGCCCAGGGGTGACGGTGCACCCAACGGCATCGATCACTACCGTCCTGGCGGTCAGTTCTACTCGGGCAGCCACTTCCTCCTGCGGACCGACAGCCAGAATCCGATCTCCCCCGCAGGCGATCACCGCTCCCCGCAACGTCTCCACCGCTCGCCACGCGTACTCTGGTTTGCTCCCGCAGCGAGCCGTGACCACCTGTTCCGCGTTGCGGATGAGGAGAGTGGCGAACGGCCTCACGCTTCCTCCGCTGGCAGCATGGGGATATCCACACCGCGCTCGCGGGCCACCTGGATGGCGCGTTCGTAGCCGGCGTCGGCGTGACGGGCGATGCCAATACCGGGATCGTTCGTCAGAACGCGCTCCAATCGGCGGGCAGCCTCGTCGGTCCCGTCGGCCACGATCACCATCCCGGCGTGAATGGACAGACCGATGCCCACACCTCCCCCGTGGTGAACCGATACCCAGGATGCTCCGGAGGCCGTGTTCAGAAGGGCGTTGAGGATAGGCCAGTCAGCGATCGCATCGGAGCCGTCTTTCATTCCCTCCGTCTCCCGATTGGGAGAGGCCACCGAGCCCGTATCCAGGTGGTCCCGGCCGATGACAACGGGCGCTTTGAGCTCGCCCTTCGCCACGAGTTCGTTGAGCGCGAGGCCGAACCTGGCTCTCTCGCCGTAGCCAAGCCAGCAGATGCGTGCCGGCAAGCCCTGAAACTTCACCTTCTGCTGCGCCATCCGAATCCACCGCCGCAGAGCCTGATCCTCCGGGAAGAGCTCGAGCACCAGCTCGTCGGTCCGGTAAATATCCTCCGGATCCCCGGAGAGGGCGACCCAGCGGAACGGCCCCTTGCCTTCACAGAAGAGGGGCCGGATGTACTCGACCACAAAGCCTGGGATGTCGAATGCGTTCTCGACCCCGGCCTTCTTGGCCTGGCCGCGAAGATTGTTGCCGTAGTCGAAGGTGACGGCGCCGCGGGCCTTGAGCTCGAGCATGGCCCGCACGTGCACGGCCATGGAATGGTAGGCGCGCCGGATGTATTCCCTTGGGTCTTTCCTGCGGAGTTCGAGAGCTGCTTCGTAGGGCATGCCGTGCGGAACATAGCCGTTAAGCTCGTCGTGAGCGCTGGTCTGATCGGTGAGGACGTCGGGTACAACTCCCCGTCGCACCAGCTCAGGGAGGACGTCAGCTGTGTTGCCCACCAGTCCGACCGAAATGGCCTTCCCGTTGGTGCGCGCGTTGAGCACGATCTGGAGCGCTTCATCAAGTTCATCGCACAGCAGGTCGCAGTAGCCTGTGCGCACCCGCCGCTCGATGCGCGCCCGGTCCACCTCAATCCCGAGGAAGGCCGCCTCGTTCATCGTCGCGGCCAGGGGCTGGGCCCCACCCATCCCTCCAAGACCGCCCGACACAAGCAGCTTGCCCTTCAGGGAACCGCCGAAATGCCGCCTTGCGGCCGCTGCAAAGGTCTCGTACGTGCCCTGGAGGATCCCCTGCGTACCGATGTAGATCCAGCTGCCGGCCGTCATCTGACCGTACATAGTGAGACCCCGCTCCTCGAGGTCCCGGAACGTCTCGGGAGTCGCCCAGGCGGGCACAAGCATCGCATTGGAGATCAGAACGCGGGGCGCATAAGGGTGGGTCCGAAACACGCCGACGGGCTTCCCCGACTGGACGAGGAGGGTCTCGTCATTCTCCAGGCGCCGCAGCGTCCGCACGATGGCTTGGAAGCACTCCCAGTTCCGGGCCGCTTTGCCGGTACCGCCGTAGACGATCAGCTCCTGAGGTTTCTCGGCGACCTCGGGGTCCAGATTGTTCATCAACATGCGGAGGGCGGCTTCCTGATGCCAGCCCTTGCAGGTAAGCCGGTTGCCGCGCGGGGCCCGAACCGTAGGTGCTGCTTCCACGGCTTCTACGGCCATACGTCACCTCCCCGTGACCGAACCTTCGGCCTGACGCACAGCCCCCTCTAAGTTGCGGCACAAGTTAGAAAACCAGCCCCCAAATTCCAATGGAAATCCCTGGCCGCACGGCTGGCAGGACTCACACCCTTTCTCCACCCTCCCCGAGTCCCTCGAGGAAATGCCATCGGGTTACCTTGGCCACCACTCCACTCAGGAGGAGGAGGGCGACCAGGTTCGGAAAGGCCATAATAGCGTTGGCGGTGTCCCCTATGTACCAGACGATGTTCAGGTACTTGCCCGTCACCAGGGCCCCGAAAAACAGCAGAGCGATGTAGACCAGGCGATAGGCCATAGTGGATCGGACGCCCAGGAAGTATTCCACGCACTGCTCCCCGTAGTAGGCCCAGCCGATCAGGGTTGTGTAGCCGAACAGGAAGGAACAGAGCGCCACGATCCAGCCTCCGAAGCGTGGAATCACCGAATTGAAGGCTGTAGCCGTGAGGGCCGTGCTGCTGAGTCCGCCGTAGCTCAGATCCACACCGATGGCAGAAGCCAGCTCCCGGGCATGGGCAGGCAGGTGGGCGAGCTGATCGGCAGCCAGTACGGTTCCCTCCTTGAGAAGGGGCACCCCCGCCGCAGGCGTGAGCATCCATACCCCGGTGAGAACGATGGCCAGCGTCGTGAGCGTATTGACGACGATGGTATCGATGAAGACCCCGGTCATCGCGATCAGGCCGTTGTACGTTGGATCGGGAGAGCTGGCCGCCGCCTGAGCAATGGCAGCCGAGCCCAATCCCGCCTCGTTCGAAAGGACCCCGCGGCGGACGCCGAGGCTGATCGCTTGCTTCACGCCCGTCCCTATCAGCGCCCCGCCCACGGCCTGCACCGAGAACGCGGAGCGGATGATCAGGGCGAAGGCGTCGTCGATCGCCGTAAAGCGCGCCAAGATAATGACGGCTGCGCCTCCGAGGTAAAGAAGGATCATCGTGGGGACCAGCCTTTCCGCCACCGCGCCTATGCGCTTAATCCCCCCGATAATCACCAGCCCGACGAGAAAGGTGATCACCAGCGCGCTGATCAGGGTGGGCACCCCGAACTGGGATTTGAAGGCCAGAGCCATAGAGTTGGATTGCATCATGTTGCCCGTACCGAAGAGGGCTGTAAAGGCGCCACAAACCGCGAACAGCATGCCCATGAACTTGGCCAGGGGCTGGTATCGGATCCCATAGCGACAGTAGTACATGGGCCCGCCGGCCATCGTCCCGTCCTCCGCCACTTTCCGGTATTTGACCCCAAGGAACCCCTCGGCGTACTTGGTGGCCATTCCGAAGAGGGCAGAGACCCACATCCAGAACGGCGCGCCGGGGCCCCCGGTGGCGATTGCCGTAGCGACGCCGGCAATGTTCCCATTGCCGACCGTGGCAGCCAGAGCCGTCATGAGCGCCGCGAAAGGTGAGATGTCCCCCTGTCCGCGTCGGGCCTCTTCTTTTCCGGCCGCTCCCCGGAGGACAAAGCGCAGGGCCAGGCCAAGCTTCCGGAACTGAATACCGCGGGTCACGAAGGTGAGGAGCACTCCCGTCCCGATCAGGAGCGCGATCATCCACTCCCCCCACATGAAATCCGCTGCGGTCTGGGACCAATGAAGCAGACTGTCAAGCCAATTCCCCATGCGCTCCTCCGCGCTGGCAAGGTCCAGGCAGCACCTTCTCCCGCAAGTCCCCGGTCGACCTGATTCGTCTCTGCAAACCGCAGGGACCGGAAGGCCAATGATAGCAAAATCGCCCTCGCCAGTCAAACGGAAACCCGGGGCGGCGTTCGGCTACTGAGCCACTGTGCTTTGGGGAAAGCGGAAAGACCGGGGGCATTTGGCCTTGACTTTTTCCCGGGGTGGGCGTAAGTTGGCCGCACCGTGGCAGCGCGGGTTTCGCACATGGGACGGTGCAGGGTCTGAGATTCAGCCTGGAGGACTGAACCCAATGAGGGAGGAAAGCTCATGGCGGGCGTGAAGGACACGGGTCAATCCCCTTCCCAGACACTCAGCTATCAGCCCTACGTCTCCCCCGATCAGGACATGAGGGAACTGAGCGTCCGTGCGGTGGTGCTCGGTGCCGTGCTGGCCATCGTTCTGGGAGCAGCCAACGCCTACCTGGGACTAGTGGCCGGGATGACGGTAGCTGCCACCTTCCCGGCCGCGGTCATCGCCATGGCGGCTCTTCGCCCCTTCAAAGGCACCATCCTTGAAGAGAACATGGCCCGAACCACTGGGGCCGTCGGCGAGGCGCTGGCCGCAGGGGCTATTTTCACCATCCCGGCCTTCCTGATCGCCGGCGTGTGGTCGCGCTTCGACTTTTTCCGCAGCACGATTCTCATGCTCGTAGGCGGCCTGTTGGGTGTGCTGTTTATCATCATTGTGCGGCGCACGCTGGTGGAAGACGCGACGCTGCCTTTCCCGGAGAGCCGAGCCTGCGCGGAACTGGTGAAGGCGGGACAGGGCGGCGAAACGGGGGCGAGGTACGTGTTCGGTGCCATGGCCCTGGGAGCGGTGATCGAATTTCTGAAAAACCCGAACGGCCTGAAGCTGATCAAACCTTACGTCAAAGGGGTCCTGAGCCTGGGACATAGCAAGATCACCTACCTCACGGGCGAAGGATCGGTCCTGCAGGAAGTAGGGAAGCAAGGCCGGATGCTCGTCGAAAGCCCGGCCGCAAGTGGGGCCCTGGTGGGCGTGGGCTATATTATCGGGCCTAAGCTGGCTTCTCTCACCTTCTCGGGCGGCGTCTTCGGCTGGCTTTTCCTTATGCCCCTTGTCCTCTTCATGAGCCCTGACGCCCTCGACATGGTCCAGGCCGGCAAGGGCAGCTGGGTCGATGTAGCCAGCTCCGTGTACAACGCGCAGGTAAAGCCGGTCGCCGTTGGGGCCATGCTGGTGGGCGCGTTCTATACCCTCTACCGGATGCGCAAGAACCTCATCGCTGGGGTAAGGAGATCCGTGGCCGACATGCGCGCGGCCGGGGAGGGGAACCGTGTGCTGCGTACCGACAAGGACATTCCCTTGGGCACGGTGCTGATCCTGATCGCCGCCCTCCTTATCCCCATGATCCTGATCTACAACTCTTTCACGGCCCAGGCCGGCAGCGCCGCCGTGGCAGCCCTCGTGATGGTATTGGCCGGCCTTCTCTTCGCCGCGGTGGCTGGCTACTTGGTAGGTATCATCGGCAGCTCCTCCAACCCCATCTCCGGCCTGACGCTGACCACCCTGCTCATCGCCGCCGTGATGATGGTGGCGCTCGGGGTACGGGGTAACCCGGGCGTGGCCGCCGTTCTGGGGGTAGCAGCCGTCGTTTGCTGCGTGGCCGGTGTAGCCGGAGATATGATTCAGGATTGGAAGGTTGGGCACATCCTCGGGGCGACCCCCTGGCGGATGGAAATCGGCGGCATGATCGGTGTCACCGCCGCGGCCCTCACCCTCGTGGTGCCCTTGGCTCTTCTGCACGAGCACGTGCCCGGTGGGATCGGGGGCGAGAATCTCC